>CAZULI010000041.1:0-10274 GCA_964621095.1 uncultured Acidimicrobiaceae bacterium
GCGGGTGATGCAGTCGCATCAGACCGCTGCATGATCGATGCAGCTTGGTACCGACGGAGGTATGTTGCGGTCATGACGGAACCAGAACCAGTGAGACCAACCATCGCCGAGTTCGCTGCGCTCGATCTCAGGATCGGCACCGTGGTGCGGTGTGAACCAAACCTCGGCGCACGCGACCCCGCGTACTGCTTGTGGATCGAGTTTGGTGAGCTCGGCGTACTCCAGTCGTCCGCCAAGGTGACCGACCGGTACGAACCGGGTGATCTCGTTGGAACCCAGGTGGTCGCTGTCACGGGGTTCGCACCCATGCACGTAGGCGGGTTCCGGTCCGACGTGCTGGTGATCGGTGCGCTCGTCGACGGTGGCGTGGTGTTGCTGCGACCTGATCTCCCCGTGGAGCCCGGAACCTCAGTGGCGTAGCCCCGACCCCGATGGTTTGGGAGCAAGGTCCACAATGGCGTGGGCGGGGGTCGCCAGGTTGCCGGAGATCTCGACCACCCCAGGTGCTTCCCGGTTGAGCCAACGCCACAGGAGCATCACCTCCTCAACGGCTGCCATCGTGTCGGGGTGGCTGGTGGGTGCGTGGACAGGGAGGGGGAGCGGGGTGGCGGCGGTGCCGGTGGTGTCGGCCCAACAGGACTCCAACCGTCCTCGGTTGACCACAACATGGAGCCCCGCTCGGTCAACGGCGACGAACCGACCGGCATCCTGGAGGCAGTTCCAGGCACGGCGCTGTTCCAAGGCGCGGGTCAGTGCGATGCGGCGGTCACGGACCGCTGCGGCGTCCTCAAAACAGCGGTGCCGGACAAACGTCGCCATCCGTTCCTCGATGCTTGCGAAGATCGGGTCAGGATCGTGTTCGATCTGGTGGATGATCTGGTCGACGATCGCGCGGTACTCCTCATCGGGGATCTCCTCGGCGCAGGGGCAGGTCGTCGCGCCGAGCTCGGGGAGGGAGCACCGTTGTGCATCCGAGGGGCAGCGGCGGATTCGGGAGCCGTCCCACAGGGCGTGCATCACCTCGAGGGCGGCTCTGCGGGACCGGAACGGCCCGAGATCGAGAAGACCCCTTCCTGGTGTCCGTGCCACCTGGAACCGGGGGTGACACTCCTTCGTGAGCCGGACCCTGTGGAGCGACCGTGGGGGTTTCGACCGGCGGTTGTGAATCGGCTGGCGCTCGTGGATCTCTCGTAGCTCAACGATGGACGCCTCGAGCTCGGAACTCGTCACCTGATGATCGATGGCGACCGTGGCGCGGAGGATCGCATCAACCCGGCGGCGGGTCTCACCGGCGAAGTACGACCGGACCCGCGACCGCAGGTTGGTTGCCTTCCCGATGTAGAGGAGGGTTCCCGACGCATCGACAAAGCGGTAGATGCCTGGCTTGCGGGGGAGATGCTCGGTGAGGCCGAGTTTCCCGATCGCCCGTGACCCCTTGATGGTTGGTAGGTCAAGGAGATCATCCAGATGGGTCACCCCGATCGAGCCGGCCCGCTCCAGGAGGCACCAGAAGATGTGGGCGGTGGCGGCAGTGTCGTCAAGGGCCCGGTGGTTCGGGGTCGTGGGTGACCGGAAGTACGCGGCGAGGCTCGAGAGCTTCAGGTTTCGGAGCTCACTCCCCACGAGCCGCCGTGCCAGGGCGAGCGTGTCCGTGTGCCGGTTCGGCAGCCGACCGTACCCGAGCCGGATCGCCGCAGCGTTGAGGAACGAGAGGTCGAACGACACGTTGTGCCCCACGATCACCGCGTCGCCGAGGAACTCGAGAAAGGAGGGGAGGACCTCGGCAATGGTGGGGGCGTCGATCACCATGGCGTGAGTGATCCCCGTCATCACCGTGATCTGGGGTGGAATGCTGGTGCCCGGGTTGACGAGGGTCTGGAACCGACCCGTCTCCACCCCGCCTTCGTACCGGATGGCACCGATCTCGGTGATCTCCGCACTCTCGGGGCCGACGCCGGTGGTTTCGAGATCGAGTACGCAGAACGACACCTCGGGGAGTGGGGTCCCGAGATCGTCGAACGTCCGTTGTCCAAGGAGGGTCACACGCCGTAGCGTAGTCGAACATCTGTTCGATCACCAAGGCATCCCGCTGAACGCTCAACGGAGTTGGGTCAGCCCGCTTCCCAAGGCACGGAAACGTGTCAGAGGTGGGGGATACGTTGTCACCATGTCAGGAGAGCGAGACATCATGAGTATTGACCGCACGGAGGAGGCAGGGGAGCGTTGGAGCCCTTGGAACCCCGCCGCAACGGATCACGGGTGTGATCCGATCCCGCGCGGTATCGGGTGGCTTGAGCCGGGTGCAGAGTTGGCCGAGATGTTGGAGTCGGTACGGGGACACCGACTCTCTGAGTATCACCAGTGGCTCGTGCTCCAAGCCCGCCAACGGATGGTCAGCTACCACACGGCGGGGGTGCTTGACGACGTTGCAGCGATGGTCACCGCCCGCATCAACGCCGCTCACCCCGACACCGCTGACTCCATCGTGTACAACAGCGCCGTTGCCGAGATTGCGGTCGCCCTCACCCTGACACGGAGGGCCGCTGAGCGCAAGGTTGCCCTCGCCATGGAGATCCAGCACCGCCTCCCCCAAGTGAAAGAGCTCCTCCGCCAGGGCAGGACCGACGAACCCCGTGCCCACGTGATGGCGTCGACGACCTCACATCTGGATGCAGACGCTGCCCGGTCCATCATCGATGAGATCAGCGAGTCGGCGTCTGAGCTGACGACCGGCCAGCTCAGGGGACTCATCCGCAGGTTGTGCATCGAGCGGTTCCCCGAGGAAGCTGCAGAACGCTATGACGCAGCCATCAGGACCCGCCGACTCGTTGTCCACTCCACCGACGCCGGGACCGCCCACCTCCACTGCCTCGACCTGCCACCTGACCGGGTTGCAGAGATCACGAGCCGGATCAACACGATCGCCACGTCGATGCGGCGCAACGGTGAGGAGCGCACGATGGATCAGCTCCGAGTGGACGTGCTCATGGACCTTCTCGCCGGCACGCACGACAGTGGTGCCGGTCAGGGTTCCTCCCGAGGGTCGGTAGATCTCCGTGTGGACCTCACGACGCTGGCGGAGCTTGATGATCATCCCGGACACCTCGCGGGGTACGGTCCCGTCATCGCTGACGTTGCCCGCCAGACCGCCAGGATCCGCCAGGATGCCGAGTTCCGGTTCCTCGTCACCGATGACGACGGCAACCCCGTTGCGATGGGAACCACCAAACACCGGCCGGTCGATCCCGAACCCTCGGCACGCCGGAAACGGGCGTTGTCCCCGGGGGAGCGGCGGATCGTTGAGATGCTCCGCCCAACCTGTGCATTCCCAGGCTGCTCCATGCCGGCAACCGACTCGGACATGGACCACATCGTCGACTACGCCAAAGGCGGGGAGACCGAGATCGCCAACAGCGCACCGTTGTGTCGGCATCACAACAACGTCAAGACGTGCGGTTGGCGGTACGAGCTCATTGCCGGCGATCAGTACTGCTGGACCACTCCTTCGGGGCACACCATCACCTCGGGGCCTGATCCGTAGCGGACGGTGACCGGTACCGTTGCGCCATGGAGTTCAGCGGTCAGGTCTGGTTCAAGTTCGGGTGTGAAGACGCGTGGCTCTTCTACCGATTCGTACGCAAGCTCGCCGAGGGTGGGACGAAGGTGGCTCTTGAGTGGCTGCCGATTCCCACCCCATCGACCGAGCTTCCCTGTGCCGTCTACACCAGTCTTTCCGATGCGAATGATCGTGGTCGGTTCTTCCACGCCATGTTCGGCCTCACGTTTCTCGAACACCTCGACGCCGGGGCAGAGGCAACTGTCGATCGGGCGGTGGGGGAGTCCGGAGTGCGGACCGCCAACCGGGACGTCAACCGTTCCGTGTTGGACGGCCTCACCGAGCAGGCGGACGCCCTCGGCGTCACCTGGAGCCCTTCGCTCTACCGACACGGCCCTGTGACGGCGATCACCCTCACCCCTGCGGTGCTCCAGGACGATCCGGTTTCGACCGCCAAGGCGATCCTTGCGGTGGCGGACAACGACGGGATCTGGGGCTTGAGCAAACCATGACCCGCTACCGCTGTGAACTCTGTGGCAACAAGACCCGCTTTGATGTGTACGACACGGTGCGTCGTCGACGGTTCGAGCACGCCGACCTGGGCGGGGTGATCGCCGTCGAGGACGAGGAGATCATTGAACGAACCGTTGAGCGGGTTGTGTGTCGGTGGTGTGAGTCGTCCGATGCTGTCGTCGAGGTTCAACCTGACCGTTGACGCAGCGCTTCGGCCAGCACGATTGCTGCTGTCACGGATGCGTTGAGGGAGTCAGCGGTACCCCGCATCGGGATCCTCACTCCGCGACCGACGCCGTTCCACTCGGGCGCGACCCCCACGTCCTCGGCACCGATGACGACTGAGACCGCTCCGGTGAGATCCATGTCCCAGAGACCATCGGCGTCGTCGGGGCGCAGCACGATCGTACGGGTGTGTTGTGTTGCCCACCCCACCACCTCGGTCCTGGGCGCAACCGCTGTTGGTGTTCCGAAGAGGGAGCCCTGTGCGGACCGAATCACGTTCGGGTTCACGAGATCGGTCCCGAGGGAGGACCCGATGAACGACGCACCAAGGGCGTCACAGGTTCGCAGCATCGCCCCGATGTTGCCGGGTTTCTCAATCCCGTCTGCGATGAGGACGAGCGGATCCTTTCCCGTATCGAGCCGATCGAGTGACAGGTTCGGGGTCCGCACCACAGCGGCGACGCCATCGGGGTGTTGGCGGTGTGAGAGCCGGTCGAAGATGTGAGCCGAGACGGTGGTGGCACCTGCAGGCGTGTCGTCCCCGGCGTAGTGGGAGCACCAGATCACCTCAAGTACGTCGGCGTGCTGCTGGATCCGTTCGACCTCCCGTCCCCCCTCGACGAGGAACGTTCTGGTGGCGTCCCGCACGGACCGTTTCCCAAGGGCAAACCACCCCTTCACCCGGGTGTTCGACGTGCTGGTGAGTTCGATCATGGGGTGATGGTCGCACACCCCGGAAGACTGCGCCACGTCAGACGATGTCATGGTGTGCAGTTCGGGGAGTCTTCAGACTGGATGAGAATTGTCCTCCGGTCCTGGCCCAAACAAGCCGATGATCCGGGTATGGAAATTGACATTTCCCTCACTCCCATCTGTTCCAAGTGCGAACGCAACGCCGTGACGTTCGGCGACAAGCACCTGCCGCTGTGTGGACGCCACGCCATGATCTTTCTCACCGCACGCCGCCTGATCGCACGCGACGCCAAACAGCGCCAACTCGAAACGGACGATCAACCAACCGGGTCAGGCGACGGTTGACCAGCGACCGTCACGTCACCCCGTGACGCTGCGCATCGAACGCGGTGAAACTCCCGGTCCGGATGATGTGATCCAACCGTGTGACTGCGTGCGCAGCCTCGGCAAACGTCGTGTACAGGGGGGTGAACCCGAACCGCACGAGATCGGGTGTGCGAAAGTCGGGGATGATGCCGTCGCTGCGCAGCGCAAGGGAGATCCGGTACGCCTCAGGATGGCGAACCGTCACCTGTGACCCTCGCGCACCATGCCCCCTGGGTGTGATCAGTTCGACGTCGGGCGAGGCGAGATGATCAAGAGCGTCGATGAAGAACTGCGTGAGTGCGAGACTCTTGGTCCGCAAGGCATCCATCCCGACTTCAGCGGTCAGGTCGATCCCCTCACCGGCTGCGACCATCGACACGATCGGGGGCGTTCCCACCACGAACCGCCCGATCCCTGGTTTGGGGACGAACTCCTGGGCCATCGCAAACTGGTCGGCGTGGGCGTACCACCCCGTGATGGGTTGCTCGAGCGAGGAGATCAGATCCTGACGAACAAAGAGAAACCCTGGCGCACCCGGGCCCCCATTGAGGTACTTGTACGTGCACCCGACGGCGAGATCGGCACCCCACTCGTTGAGGTGCACCGGAACCGCACCGGCGGCGTGCGCAAGATCCCACAACATCAACGCACCGGCGTCGTGGGCGATCCCGGTGATGGCGGGGGCGTCCAGCATCCGGCCCGAGCGGTACCCGACGTGGGAGAGCGAGACGAGGCCGACGTTGTCGGTCAGCAAGGACGTAATGACGTGAGGGGCTGGATCCTCTGGGGCAAAGATGAGCGTGCCGCCAGCGGCCCTGGCAACGGCTTCAAGCACGTACCGGTCCGAGGGGAAGTTGCCACGGTCGGTGATGATGTCGGTCCGGCCGCTGTGTGCGAGTCCGGCACTGGCAAGCTTGTACAGGTTCACCGACGTCTGATCGCAGAGGGCGACCTCCCCGCGGGAGGCCCCGATCAGGGGGGCGAGACGATCGCCGATCTCGAGACCAAGGTCGAGCCAGCGGTCCCATCCGAGAACGAGGCGGTGAGCCCACTCCTCCTCCACCACGGCACGCATCGCTGTGATCGTGCGCTTCGGGAGGCGCCCGAGCGAGTTCCCATCGAGGTACACGAACTCATCCCCGATGATGAACTCGTTCCGCCAGGAAGCGAGGGGGTCGTTCCGATCGAGCTCGGCAGCGCGCTCTGCCAGATCGGACATCTAGTACAGCTCGTAGAAGCCGTCGATGAGTCTCCGGGTGACGTTCGCCCAGTCCCCGAAGCAGTCCTCGACGATCCGTTCAACAACAACGGGGTCGGGGGAGTTCGTGGTTTCGATGTGGGCAACCTGGGGCTCCGTGACCGAGTGTCCGATCGACGACAGGAGGCGGATCGTTGCTTCGGTTGCCTCCGTCTCAGCGATCAGCCGCTGGGAGATGTCGTACCCAATCGCGTGATACGTCTTGCCGACATGCGCCGCTGGGTTCTTCCCGGCCGCCGCTTCGAGGCTCATCGGGCGGTACGGGGTGATGAGACCTCCGAACCGGTTGCCGCGTCCGACCTGACCATCATCGCCAGCTTCTGCTGAGGAGCCTGAGAGGGTGAGATACACACTCTCTTCCTGGTCGGCCTGGTTGACCGCGATGCGGACCTCGCGACCGGCGGTCTCTGACGCAACCTGTTGCACGAACTCCCTGACGCCATCGATGGCGGCTTCGTACTCGGATCGGTTCTGGACTTTGGTTGCCATGATGGGGCAGGCGACCGTGATGGAGATGTCATCCCCGAGGCGGGCACCCATGACCTTGATGTCTCTTCCCACGGGAGCGACCATGCGGTGGGCGGGATCGTTGAGACGTGTCTCGACGGCGTACACCGTGGATTCGAGGACCGACCGTGGCAGCGAAACGGCAGCAAACGAGGTGTCGTTTGCCAGGGGCGCCACACTCTCGGTGTGGACCATGGCGGCGAGATCATCGGACCCTTTGTTGAGCCACACCTCAACCGTATAGGCGTCTGGATCAGCATCGGGGAGGAGTTCCATCAACCGCTTGTGGAACTGCTCGGCGAGTTCCTCCTGGTCCGGTTTCCACTGCTCAAAGTTGAACGCAGCCTTCCCAACGAGGACGAGTCGTGACGGCTTGATGTGCGTGCCGCCCCCAAACCCGACGTCGACCGCACCGGCAGCAAGGACAGCTTTGTCCACATTGAAGTGACGGATCGCACCGGTGTGCTCTTCGTACTGGACAGCAAGATGGCACGCAAGCTCCTCGGCAAGTCGGTCACAGATGGTGTCCGGGTGCCCAACACCCTTCCTCTCAACGAACTCAACTTCGGGTGCGTACGGTGCTCGGGTGGTGAGTGACAAGTTCATGTCAGGGCAGAGTAAACGATTGCGGGTTCCATGGCGCCCGATGAAGGTGGTGCGACCATCAGAACGCGAAAATCACTTCCAGCGATCTCGCATGATCATCTCCGGCGCTGCGGCCTGGTTTCTCATCGCGTTTGTGGGGTGTGAATCGTCGTCGGGGTGACCGATCGTTACGACACCCACCACGTCGATGTCGCCAGGGATGGCGAGCACGGTCTTGAGGTCGTCGAACGCGTGGGCGCCAAGAAACCCGGCAGCAAGGTTCTCGTTGACGGCTGCGTACAGGATCGCCATCAACGACGCTCCTGCATCGACCCACCAGTACGGAACGACCCACTCCGATGCGCCCTGACCACTGAGGCGACTCGTTGCCTTGTCGGGTTCGGCGTACCGGCGAAGGTACGCACTCTTGTCGATGCAGATCACGATGTGGACCGGTGCCACGGAGAGCCACGGCTCGAACCCACGTTCCACGTACGCTGGCTCGTGTCCGGCCAGTGCAACGGCGTGTCTCGTGGTTTGGTCCGTGACGACGATGAACCGCTGCCCCTGGCTGAACCCCGCAGACGGTGCCCGCCGGGCTGCCGCCACGATGCGGTCGAGTGCGTCCGGATCAACGGGTTCGTCGGTGTATCTGCGAACCATCCGGCGGCGGCGGACGACGTCGTCGAACTCCATGTCAGAGTCGTGCCAGCGCGGCGGTTGTCTCCTCGAGGGCGGCCTTGGCATCAGCAAAGAACATCAGGGTGGAGTCGAGGTAGAACAGAGGGTTGTCGATGCCAGCGAACCCAGGGGAGAGACTTCGTTTGACGACGATCACCGTCTTTGCTTCATCAACATTGAGGATCGGCATGCCCCAGATCACGCTGTCAGGGTCGTTCTTGGCCGCTGGGTTGACCACATCGTTCGCTCCGACGATGAGGACCACGTCGGTCCGAGCGAACAGCGGGTTTGCTTGGTCAAGGTCAAGCAGTTTGTCGTACGGGATGTCGGCCTCGGCAAGCAACACGTTCATGTGGCCCGGCATCCGTCCCGCCACGGGATGGATGGCGTAGAGCACCTCAATGCCCTGTTCCTCGAGAGCGAGGGCGAGATCACGCACCGCATGTTGAGCCTGTGCAACGGCGAGTCCGTACCCCGGCACCACGATCACCCGTTGGGCGTACCGCAGTGTGATGGCGGCATCGTCGGCCGTGGCCTGTTTCACCGGTTTGGTCCCGATGTCGTCGGAAACCGGGCTGCCACCGAACCCTGAGAAGAGAATGTGCGGGATGGATCGGTTCATCGCCACCGACATCTCGATGGTGAGGATCATGCCCGCGGCGCCCACGAGTGCACCTCCGACGATCAGGGCCTGGTTGCCAATCACGAACCCTGCCATGGCAGCCGCGACACCGGACAACGAGTTCAGGAGTGAGATGACGACCGGCATGTCGGCACCCCCAATGGCGACGACGCCGGTGACACCGAGCACACCTGCCACGAGCGCCGACCCCCAGTACGCAAGGGGCTCGCCGGTGATGACCCCCACAACGCTGAGTGCGACGGTGAGGACGGCCAGGATGGCGTTGGTGACCGACCCACCGATCTTGATGGGTCGTCCGGAGATGAGGCCCTGGAGTTTGGCGTAGGCGATGAACGACCCGGTGAGGGTGATCGTCCCGATGACCAACGAGAGTGCCGTGGTGATGGCGATCTCACTGGAGAGGTCCCCATTCGTGACAACGACCTCCACCGCTGCGACGAGCGCGGACGCTCCACCGCCGAACCCGTTGAACGCCGCGACGAGTTCGGGCATTGCGGTCATCTGGACACGGATGGCGAGGATCGCTCCGATGACACCACCGACCACGAGGCCGGCGATCACGATGCCCCACGCCATGGCGGCGTCCATGTCGAGGAGATGGATGACGACCACCACGGTCGCCACCAACATGCCGAGGGCAGCGAGCTGGTTACCTCGGCGTGCCGTGCGGGGTGACGTCAACCCCTTGAGACCGAAGATGAAGAGCACCCCGGCAGCGAGATACGAGAGTTCGATCACTGGCGTGGCCCCGGCAGTTTCTTGAACATTTCGAGCATGCGGTCGGTCACGAGGAACCCACCGACGACGTTGATCATGGCAAACGCTACGGCGAGGAAGCCGAGAACCCCGACCACCCATCCGGTACCGGTGGCCGCGGCGATCACCGCCCCCACAATCGTGATTCCCGAGATCGCGTTGGCCCCTGACATCAGCGGGGTGTGCAGGATCGGCGGCACTCGACGGATGACCTCGAACCCGACGAACGACGCCAGGACGAACACCACGATGGACTGGATGAAGACGTCGCTCATGGGGAAACCTCGTCGTCCTCGGAGGTGCGCCCAACGATGGTTGGTCCGATGACGGCGTCGTCGGGGTCCACCACGAGGTCGCCGTCCACCACCATCCGCTTGATCACTTCCAGCACGTTGCGTGCGTACATCCGTGACGAGTCGGCCGCAACCCGCGAGGCGAGATCCGTCGGACCATGGATCATGACCCCGTCCACATCGACGATCTGGTCGGGG
>CAZULI010000042.1:0-10203 GCA_964621095.1 uncultured Acidimicrobiaceae bacterium
CCCCTGATTACCAATCCACGGTGTTCAACTTCCAGACCCACGCCGGTGAGAACCGTGTTGGTGAACTCGCCGACGATCTCCTCGCTGCGTTTGTACCGGTCCAGGAAGCCGGCGGGACCGCGGTTGCAACCTCCACCCTCATCATCAATGGGTTGGTCGTCAACACGTTGAGTGCCTCACAGGTCTCATCGCTCATCCTGACCCTCGGTGCGGCGCTGCTGTTGCTCGTCGTGTACTTCTGGTTCGAGTCGCGCCGACCCATGCTCGGTGTCATTACCACGCTTCCGGTCGTGGTCGTTGTGTTGTGGACGTTCGGGCTGATGGCACTCTTCGGGATCTCCTTCGGTCCGGTCACGGCGACGATCTCAGCACTCGCCATTGGTATCGGTATTCCGTACATGATCCATGTCACCCATCGATATCTTGAGGAACGCCACGAGTTCGATGATCTCAACGACGCAATCGAACACACCCTCACGCACACAGGCGGCGCGTTGGCCGGCTCGGCGATCACGACGATCTGCGGGTTCGGAATCCTGATCACGTCAACAACGATCCCGTTCCGGCAGTTCGGGTTCGTGACGGCGTACACGATTCTGCTTGCGCTCGTCGCTGCCGTGATGGTGCTGCCATCGATGTTGGTGCTGTGGTCGCGTTGGCACGTCAAGCGGGGTGACGCTCCCGTGTCGATTGCACCTGTCGAGAATGGTGCCAGCGATGCGACCACGCGTTAGGGAACCATGGCTGACGAAGCGTTGAACGGGTCCCATCCGGCAGGCGAGCCGGTTGTCCCATTCCGTGTCCTTGACACGGCGACCCGTCGGAGGGCGGGTGTGGTCTATCTGGTGGTGGCGGCACTGGCGGTGTTGCTCATCGTCGTGACGCAGCTGAGCGCCATGTGGCTCACCGTCGTCCTCCCCCTCGTGGTGCTCGCGGTCCTGCAGTTTGCGGGCGGTTGGAGGCTCAGGGTCACCGACATGCAGGCAATCGCCGTCGCTTCTGAGCACGCGTCGTTTGCGGTTGGCCACGCTGCAGGGACGCTGGGATTCCATGGTGTGCTCGCCAAACCGGTCTGGCAGGTCCTCGTCTATGCCGCTGGCCCGGCCCCTGATCACCAAGCCATCGTCACCGTGGACGGTCTGACGGGCGACGTCCTTGCCAGCCACGAAGAAGCTGTCCCAGCCCCCTGACGGTTCTCCGATCAAGGGGCGTGGGTTTGCTGGTCCCGGGATCAGCGATCGTCGAGTTGTACGAACTCCCTGGCAGTTTCGCCAACGTAGAGCTGGCGGGGGCGCATGATGCGGGTGTCAGGGTCGCTGTTCATCTCCATCCAGTTCGCAATCCAGCCGGGGAGACGTCCGATGGCGAACAGCACGGTGAACATCCGTGACTCGAACCCGAGGGCCCGGAAGATCAGGCCCGAGTAGAAATCGACGTTCGGGTAGAGCTTCCGTTCCGTGAAATAGTCGTCAGCCAGCGCGGCGGCCTCAAGTTCGCGTGCGATGTCAAGGAGCGGATCGTGCTTCTCCGTACGATCAAGAACGTCCTCGGCAAACTTCTTGAGCACTCGGGCTCTTGGGTCGTAGTTGGTGTACACCCGGTGACCGAACCCCATGAGGCGGAAGCTGTCGTCCTTGTCCTTCGCTCGCGCGATGGTTGACTCGATCGTGGCGTCGGGATCGTCATGAATCATCTCGAGCATCTCGATGACCGCCTGATTGGCGCCTCCATGGAGCGGACCCCAGAGAGCCCCCATCCCTGCGGCGACCGATGTGAACATGTTGGCTCGTGATGACCCGACGGACCGCACGGTCGCGGTCGAACAGTTCTGACCATGATCAGCGTGGAGAATCAGCAGGACGTTGAGTGCTTTGACCACGGCAGGGTCGATGGGGACGTCCTCAACGGGTCGGGCGAACATCATGTGGAGGAAGTTCTCGACGTAGCTCAGCTTGTTGTCGGGGTAGATGTACGGCTCACCGATCGACTTCTTGAACGCCCAGGCCGCCACCGTCGGCAGCTTGGCAATGAGGGTCCGTGCCCCGGAATCGATCTCCTGTTTGCGTATCGGTCTGCGATACACGTCGTAGAACGTTGAGATCGCGTTGGTTGCGGACGCAAGGACGGCCATGGGGTGTGAGCGTCGCGGGAAAGCGTCAAAGAACGAGCGCATCTCCTCATTGAGGAGCGTGTGGGTGGAGATGTCCCGTTCCCAAACTTCGAGTTCTGCCGCGCTCGGGAGCTTGCCGTAGAGCAGGAGGTACGCAACCTCAAGGAAGCTGCAATTGAGCGCCAGGTCCTCGATCCGGTAGCCACGGTGGCGCAGCTCGCCGGCGGCACCGTTGATGTATGTGATCTCTGAACGTGCGCTTGCCGTGTTGCCGAACCCCGGATCAAAGGTCACATGCTTCAGTTCGTCACGCAGATGTCGAATATCGAGCGCGGGCTGTCCCGCTGTCGCTGCAAGCGTGTCGAGCTCAAGCGTGGCGTCACCGATGTTGAGCGTGGCCTTCGATTCACTCATACCTGTCATACCTCATGTGTCGGGCGTGGTCAGTCCCTGTACGGTGGCCGAAGCCCCACCGAGACATCAAGACTCTAGCGGTAGCCTGAACCCTCGCTGTCTATGGTACCTTTTGACCGAAGGAGGTCTCCGTTTGATCGACCTCAACGGGCGAAAGAAAGTTGCCCCGATCCTCGAACCGATAGCAGCCTTTCTCGCAAGGTTGCACTTCACCCCAGCCGTCGTCACGGTGCTTGGTTTGTGCCTCACGATCGTGGGTGCGTTCCTGATCGCAACGGGACAACTCGTGTTGGGTGCCGTGGTGGCAAGCGTTGGTGTGGTCCTTGACGCACTGGACGGACCTCTTGCCCGCCACCAAGGAACCGCGTCGAACCGGGGTGCGTTTCTTGACACCATGTCGGATCGGTTCGGTGAGATTGCGGTCTGGGTTGGTGTGGCCGTCCATCTGCGAGCTGACTCACTGCTCTTGGTGCTTTGCATCGTCGGTCTGGCAGCATCCCTCCTGGTGCCGTACGTCAGGGCTCACGCCGAACTCCTCGGCATCGAGGGCAAGGGTGGTTGGATGGGAAGGGCGGAACGCATGATCCTGATCCTCACCGGAACCGGCCTCGTCGGCTTTGGTCTCAACATCATGCCACCACTCCTGTGGACGTTCGTTCTGCTGACCGTCTTCACGGTGTTCCAGCGCATCTGGAAGACCTGGCAGCAACTCGACTCGTGAGAAACCGCGTCGCCTACTACGGGTTCCGCTTCGCCGCGGCCCTGTTCAGTTTGTTTCCTGAGCCGTGGATGCGAGCGACAGGGGAGTGGCTTGGGAGAAAGGCCGCGACTCGGAACCCCGCCAGACGGTCACTCCTTGAAGGGCACATGCGTCGCGTGCTGGGCGCCGGAACATCCACCAGTGAGGTTGCTTCGACGGTCGATCGTATGTATGCGTTGTACGGTCGGTACTGGGCTGAGACGATCTGGCTGCGGCCCCGGAGACATGAAGCGATGGCTGCGCGGGTTGAGCGGATCGGGTTTGAGTACATCAGCGCGGCGCTCGAGCGGGGGAGAGGGGTCATCTTCGCCCTTCCGCATCTCGGGAACTGGGAGGTTGCCGGTCTTGTCGCCGATGAGATCGGAGCACGGGTGCTCGCGGTGGCCGAGGATCTCCCGAACCCACGATTGACCCAATGGTTTGTGGACGTCCGGAACCACCTCGGCATCGACATCGTGCTCACCACCGATCCACGACGACGCTCCAAGCTCATCCAACGACTCAAGGACGGCAAAGCCGTGGCGCTGCTCGCCGACCGGGACGTGACGGGTGGCGGTACGACGACGGAGTTCTTCGGCGAGGAGACGAGCATGCCGTCCGGGCCAGTGAGCCTCGCCCTCCTCACCGGCGCAACGCTCCTCCCCGTCGGCGTCTCCTTCAAGAACGGTGCAGGCCACCGCATCGTTGTGCACCCACCCATTGATGTCTCGGATCGGGGAACGCGGGAGGAGACGGTTGCTGGCGGGGTTGCCGCGATGGCTCGGAAATTTGAGGAGATCATTTCACCGGACCCTGCCCAATGGCATCTGTTCCAGCCGAACTGGCCATCGGACGAGGGGTACCAGGCGTGAACGTTGCGATCGTGTGCCCGTATGACCTCGGATCGAACGGGGGCGTACAGGACCAAGCAGTTCGGATGGTGGGTTGGCTCAGGGAGCTTGGGAACACCGTGACACTCATCGGTCCCGGCACACAAGGCCCACCGGACCACCCCCTTCCCGACGGCACCGTCTTGTTGGGACCAACCAGAGTCATCACCGCCAATCGATCATCGACGCCGATCATGCTCGACCCACGCGTCGGAACAACGCTCAGGGGGGTGATGGCGGACACTGACGTTGTTCACATCCATGAACCCCTCATGCCGGCCGTGTCGGTACTGGCGACCAGGATCGGGGATGTTCCCAAGGTCGGGACGTTCCACGCGGATCCTCCGACCTGGGTCCGACGCACCTACCGCGGCACCGGCATGGTGCTGCGCCGGGTGCTCTCCAGGATCGACGTCGCGACCGCAACAAGCCCCGTTTCCCGTTCAGCGATTGCACGTTTCATCGATGCAAGGATCGTTCCCAACGGCGTCGAGATTGCGGCGTACCGTCCCGGGACAAAGCGAGCCGGGTCGGTCGCGTTCCTCGGGCGGGATGATCCCCGAAAAGGTCTCGATGTCCTACTCACGGCATGGCCAGCGGTCCTTGAAGCGGTCCCTCGCGCGCACCTCACCGTCATGGGTGCCTCGCGGGACCTCTCCGTGCCAGGGGTGACGTATCTCGGTCGGGTGTCTGAGCAGGAGAAAGCCGATGTTCTGTCGACCACGGAGATCTACTGCGCCCCAAATCTCGGAGGGGAGTCGTTCGGCATCGTCCTTGTCGAAGCCATGGCGTCGGGGTGTGCGGTCCTCGCGTCCGGCATCCCCGCCTTCGCCCACGTTGTGAGTGATGCTGGTGCCCTGGTGGCCCCCCAGGACCCCGTTGGACTTGCGTCACGTATCGTCTCGCTGCTGGTGGACGACACCCGGCGGGAAGAACTCCAATCCGCAGCATTGGTGCGTGCCGCCGAGTTCGAGGGCCGTACCGTGGCAACCCTGTTTGAGCAGGCGTATCACGATGCCATCGCCCACCACGGGCGGCCACGCTGAGCCACCATGCGACCTACAATTCCCGTATCACCAACCAAGGGTCAAGACAATGACGGATGAAACAACATATCACGGCACCGACAAGGTCAAACGTGGCCTCGCAGAGATGCTCAAGGGCGGCGTCATCATGGACGTTGTCTCGGCAGAGCAGGCAAAGATCGCTGAAGAAGCCGGCGCGTGCGCCGTCATGGCCCTCGAACGGGTTCCCGCCGACATCCGTGCCCACGGTGGGGTCGCCCGCATGGCTGATCCGGCCCGGGTCGAAGAGATCATCGGCGCGGTCTCGATCCCGGTCATGGCCAAGTCCCGCATCGGACACTTTGTCGAGGCGCGGGTCCTCGAGTCCTTGGGGGTTGACTACATCGATGAGTCAGAAGTCCTCAGCCCCGTTGACGAGTACCACATCGACAAGCGGTCGTTCACCGTCCCCTTTGTGTGCGGAGCCAAGGACCTCGGGGAGGCCCTCCGGCGTATCGGTGAAGGTGCTGCGATGATCCGCACGAAAGGCGAACCCGGCACGGGAAACGTGATCGAGGCGGTCAAGCACATGCGCAAGATGAACGCTCAGATCGCCTGGTTGACGACCCTTGGGCCGGACGAACTCATGAACGCGGCACGTGATCTTCGTGCCCCGTACGACCTGGTGGTCGAGGTTGCAGGCTCGGGAGCTCTCCCCGTCGTGAACTTCGCCGCCGGAGGAATCGCCACCCCCGCCGACGCCGCCTTGATGATGCAGCTTGGATGCGACGGTGTCTTCGTCGGTTCGGGCATCTTCAAGTCAGGGGATCCCGCCGAGCGTGCCAACGCGATCGTGCAGGCGACCACGTTCCACAACGACCCTGCCCAGATCGCGAAGGTCTCGCGGAATCTCGGGGAGGCGATGGTTGGGATCAACATTGACACGCTGCCTGAGTCGGAGCTGATGCAGCACCGCGGCGCATGAGGATCGGTGTTCTCGCGTTACAAGGAGATTTCCGCGAGCACCTCGCCATGGTTGCGTCCCTTGAATCGGACGGAGCAGCTGTCGAGGGCGTGGAGGTGCGTACCCCTGAGGATCTTGCAACCGTCGACGCGTTGATCGTCCCGGGTGGCGAATCCACCACCATCGGTCGACTGGCCGTCATGTATGGGCTCATGGAACCCATCCGGGCGCGTGTCGCAGAGGGCATGCCGATTCTTGGTACCTGTGCGGGCATGATCTTCCTGGCGTCCCGTGTGGTGGGGTACGACCAGCCACAGCTCGGTCTCCTTGATGCGACCGTGGAACGGAACGCCTTTGGGCGTCAGGTGGACTCGTTTGAAGCCGACCTCGCGGTTGCCGGCCTGGATGAGCCCATGCACGCGGTGTTCATCAGGGCCCCCTGGATCGAGGAGATCGGGGAGCGTGTCGATATTCTTGCGTCGGTGACCGGGGAGGACGATCGGGAGCATCCCGTGTTGGTTCGACAGGGCCATGTGCTGGCCGCGTCGTTCCACCCAGAGCTCACGGATGACGTTCGGCTCCATGCAATGCTGGTGGGCTTGGTTGAGGAGAACCGCTGATGGCAGGACATTCCAAATGGGCGAACATCAAACACCGCAAGGGTCGCCAGGACGCCAAGCGGGGCAAGTTGTTCGCCAAACTGATCAAGGCGATTGAATCGGCTGCACGCAACGGTGGGGCCGATCTGTCGGCGAACCCGACCCTTGCCACCGCGGTCCAGAAGGCAAAGGACAACTCAGTTCCCAAGGACAACATCGATCGCGCAGTCGCCCGGGGGGCCGGTGGTCTCGATGGTGTTGACTACCTCGAGACGTTCTATGAGGGGTATGCGCCCGGTGGGGTTGCCGTCTACGTCCAGATCCTCACCGACAACCGCAACCGTGCATCCTCGGACGTGCGGGCGGCGTTCAACAAGAACGGTGGGAGCCTCGGTGAGCCGGGGTCAGTCGGATACCTCTTTGATCAGAAGGGTCAGCTTCTTGTGACCGGCGACGAGGACACCGTGATGCTCGTGGCGCTCGACGCTGGTGCCGAGGATGTGACAGGCGCGGATGATCAGTGGGAGGTCATCACCGCACCGTCTGATCTCCAACCCGTGCGGACTGCGCTTGAGGAGTCCGGTATCAAGATCGAGTCGGGTGACGTCACGTACCTCCCCTCGGTCTCGGTTGAACTGAACGAGAAGAGTGCGCCAGGGGTCCTTCGTCTCGTTGACGCCCTCGAGGATCTCGATGATGTCCAGGCCGTCTTTGCCAACTTCGACATCCCCGACGAGCTCATGGCGTCCCTTTTCCAGGACTGACCTGTAGCGACAGTCCGGCGGTGCCACGCCAGAGTGCTTCCCAAAGGCTCATGGTCACGGTAGCATGCGAACATATGTTCGTATTGGGGATTGATCCTGGGCTGACGCGTACCGGGTACGGTGTCATTGAGACCGTCCAGGGCAGGGATCGTGCCGTGGCAGCGGGCGTCATCAGCACGGATCCAGATACTCCGCCAGCTCATCGACTCCTCGAGATTCGGAATGATCTCGAGGCGGTCCTTGACGATTTTCCCATCCAGACCGCCGCCATCGAACAGGTCTTCGTGAACCGAAACCGGGGAACCGCCATGGCGGTGGCGCGGGCGTCCGGTGTTGTGATGGCAACGATTGCGGACCGGGGGCTCGACGTCGCGGAGTACTCTCCCTCGCAGATGAAACTCACCATCACCGGTAGTGGAAGCGCCGACAAGGCTCAGATCGAGGCGGTGCTTCGGATGCGCCTTGGGATGAGTGCGATCACAGGAGCACGTGACGCGGTCGACGCGCTCGGTATTGCGTTGTGTCACATCCAGCACCTCGGTTCGGTGGCTGCCATGGTTCCACGATGATCGGCCGGCTTCGTGGCACGGTGGTCGAACGAACCATCAGTCATGTCGTCATCGATGTCGGTGGTGTTGGGTACACCGTGGCCGTCACCCCACGGACGCTTGGTGATCTCCCCGCGCTCGGTGAGGACGCCGTCCTCCACACCCATCTCCACGTCCGGGAGGATCAGCTCGCTCTGTACGGGTTTGCGAGCGCCGATGAGCGGGACCTGTTCATGCTCCTCCTCGGTGTCGCAGGGGTCGGACCAAAGATGGCGCTTGCGATCTGTGCGACGTTCACTCCTGATGAACTCCGATCAGCGGTCAGCACGAACGATCAGGCGGCGCTCACCTCGGTCCCCGGGATCGGGAAACGCAGCGCAGAGAAGTTGATGGTTGAGTTGCGACCCAAGATGGAGGTGATCGGCGAGTCGACTCTCGTTGCAGGGCCGCTCAACGAAGCACGCGAAGCCCTTGAGAGCCTCGGGTACACCTCCGAGGAGATCCGTGGCATCCTCGCCTCGCTCGACAGCGATCTCCCCGTGGAGGACCTCGTGAAACAGGCCCTCCGCCAACTCGGGAGGAGAAACGCATGAGAGAGGAGGGGTTGCTCACGAGTGCCGCGAGCGAGGAGGAACGGGAGATCGAGATCGGTCTCCGCCCCCGCAGACTCGACGAGTTCGTCGGTCAGGAGGCCCTCAAGGAACGTCTCTCGATCCTCATCGAGGCAGCTTCGGCTCGCGGCGAATGCGTGGACCACATCCTCTTCTCCGGTCCACCGGGTCTCGGCAAGACGAGTCTCGCTGCCATCATCGCCGCCGAGATGGGAGCGACGTTCCGATCAACCTCCGGTCCGGCGCTTGACCGGCCTGGGGACCTCGCTGCAGTCATCACCAACCTCGAACAGGGGGATGTCCTGTTCATCGACGAGATCCACCGGCTTCCGCGACAGGTCGAGGAGGTGTTGTACCCGGCGATGGAGGACGGGCAACTCGACATCGTGGTCGGGAAGGGACCGGCGGCACGCTCGATCAAGATCGATCTACCAGCGTTCACCCTCATCGGGGCAACAACCAGGGTTGGGCGGGTGGCGCCACCACTGCGGGACCGGTTCGGGTACGTCGCACGTCTTGACTACTACGGCCCTGATGACCTCTCCGCCATTGTCGCCCGATCGTCGTCGTTGCTGGGGTGCGTTGCCGATCCGGACGGTTGCCACGCCATCGCCAGACGAAGCAGGGGGACCCCCCGGATCGCGAACCGTCTCCTGCGTCGGGTTCGCGACTACGCCGCGGTGCGTGCCGATGGCCTTGTGAACGCGGACACCGCCGACACCGCCCTTGCCCTCTTTGAAGTCGACCACGTGGGTCTCGACAAGGTGGACCGAGCGATTCTTGAGGCCCTCATCGTCAAGTTCGGCGGTAACCCCGTGGGGCTTTCGACCCTCGCCATCGCCGTTGGTGAGGACCCCGAGACGGTCGAGGACGCGTACGAACCGTTCCTCATCCTGGAAGGTCTCATCCAGCGCACCCCTCGGGGTCGCATCGCCACCGAACGTGCATACGGGCACTTGGGTGTGAACCCTCCCGAGGACGGCCAGACAACGCTGCTGTAGCTGCGCACCGTTCCGGTGAGCCAGCCACGGGTGATCGTTCTCCCGTCGTTGATGTTCTAATCTCTCGACGGTGCAGACTGCTGCGAATCGGGTGATGTCCCTCTCCGGATCGGCAGAGCCTGACGTTGGGTGTGGTGGTGGTCGTCGGGTTTTGATTGAGTCGACGGGTCACGCGAAGTCTCGTTCGGGGTGGAGGTGAGGGTTGTGACGATGTCAGGTCGGAAGGGGTTGTGGCCTGGTCTGCTGGTGGGAGGGTTGATGGCTGGTGTGGTGTTGCTGCTTGCCGGTTGTGGCAACGATGTGGCCGGTCCAACGTCGACCACGGCACTCCAGGATCAGTCGACGACCACAGCACCTCAGACGACCACAACGCTCCAACAGGAAACAACGACGGTGCCAGCGGAGTCAACCACGACGACAACCGTGGTTGCGTTTGAGGACGCCATGTTTGGAGGGGACGCAGCCCGCACCGGGGTGTTCGGGGATCCCGGACCAGCGCTCGAGGGGGTCGAAGCGTGGTCGGTCCAGCTTCCGGATTGGTACATCATGTCTCCGGTGG
>CAZULI010000043.1:0-2781 GCA_964621095.1 uncultured Acidimicrobiaceae bacterium
GTCGGTGTCCTGGGGAAGTACCGCTACTTGCTGCTGGCCGTTGGTGTGTTGTTCCTCATGCTCCCCCTCCTTCCCGACGGGTGGCCGATCCATGGTGAAGTGGTCAACGGATCACGACTCTGGGTCAGGATTGACATCCCCGGGCTTGATCAGGAACTCAGTCTGCAGCCGGGGGAGATCGGGAAGATTCTCGTCACGATTTTTCTCGCGTCATACCTCTCCGAACGATCCAAGGCCATGGCAACCGTGAACCGGAAGATCGGGCCGCTCAAGTTCCCCGAGCCGAGGCACCTGTTCCCGATCTTCGTGGCAGCCGGAATCGCGTTCATCGTGCTCATCTACCAGAAGGACCTTGGTGCATCACTTCTCCTCTTCGGTCTCTTCATCGGCATGCTCTACATCGCAACCGGACGATCGTTCTACCTCCTGACGGGAGCCGTCATGGCCATGGGCGGAGGGATGGCGGCGTACTCGCAGTTCAGCCACGTGCAACGCCGTATCGACGGGTGGCTCGATCCGTTCGGTCATTTCTCGGACGCTGGGTATCAATCGGTTCAAGCTCTCTTCGCCATGGGTTCGGGATCTCTCACGGGGTCGGGGATCGGCCTTGGACGGCCTGATCTCATCCCTGCAGCGGCGACCGACTTCATCTTTGCGGCAGTGGCAGAGGAGATGGGGCTGGCGGGGTCCCTCGTTGTCCTTGCCGCGTTCGCGCTCCTGATCACGGTCGGATTCGGTATCGCCATCAGGTCTCGCGACCTGTTCCGCAAATATCTCGCGGGTGGCCTGACGATGGTCCTCGCACTCCAGGCCATCATCATCCTTGCCGGGGTGCTCAGGGTCATGCCGATCACGGGGATCACCCTCCCGTTCATGTCCTACGGTGGGTCGTCCCTGTTTGCCAACACCATCATCATTGCTTTGTTGTTGCGGATCTCCGATGAGGAGCGGGCATGAACGTCTCCCTCCGACGAGCCGCCTACGCCCTGCTCGGCGCCTTCGTGGTGCTGGTGGGCGCCACGATCTATGTGCAAGCGATCAACGCATCCGAGTACCGGGATGACCCCCGCAACCCAAGAGTTGTTGCATGGCGCACGGGCCGTGAACGAGGACCCATCGTCACCTCGGATCAGGTCGTCGTGGCCGAATCACTCCCGAACCCGGACGATCCGACCCTGTTTGAACGGTCCTATCCGTTCGGAGGTCTCTACGCGCACACCGTTGGTTACACCTCCGTTCTCTTCGGGTCCCGCGGGCTCGAACGGACCCATGCGGACCAACTCACCTCAAACCGAGACTCGACCATCACGGGGGTCCTCAACGGGCTTCTCGGCGGCGACACCCGGCCCCGGGGCCTCCGCCTCACGATTGATCACACCCTCCAACAGACCGCAACGGAGGCGTTGGGTGACCAACGAGGAGCGGTCATTGCGCTCGATCCAAAGACGGGGGCGGTCCTTGCTCTGGTGTCCTACCCGACGTTCGACCCCAACACCCTCCTCGGTCTTGACGCCGCCCAGGCAGGTGCTGATCTCGAGAACGACCCGAGCCAGCCCCTGAGGAATCGTGTCTCCGATGAGACGTACGCCCCTGGCTCGGTGTTCAAACTGGTGACCACCGCTGCAGGACTCGACACCGGGTTGGTGAGCCCTTCAAGCATGTTCCCCGATCCAGTGGAACTTGAGCTCCCCGGCAGTGCGTCGACGATCAGGAACAGCGACGGCGGCCCCTGCCGTGACGGGACCCAGGTCAGTCTCGAGTACGCATTCGTTCACTCATGCAATACAACGTTCGCCCAACTGGGAATGAACCTCGGTGGTCGGGAACTTGCCCATCAGGCAGACCTGTTCGGGTTCAATGAAGTGGTTCCGTTTGATCTCAAGGTTCTGGCCAGCTTCTTCCCCAACGATGGGCGGCTCGACACGAACCTTCCCGCAACCGCCCAGTCGGCGATCGGCCAGCTTGATGTCCAGGTGACACCCCTCCTTGTGGTGCTCTCAGGCGCAGCGATCGCAAACGGGGGGGAGATGATGGTTCCGTACCTCGTCTACGACATCTTCACCTCAGACGGCACGGTCGAGTCATCCACCGTCCCGAAGGTGTGGCGGCGAGCCATGAGTCCGGCTACCGCTTCCGTGCTCACTGACCTCATGGAGCAGGCGGTCGTCTCCGGTACCGGTCGCAAAGCGGCGGTCCCAGGGGTTCGGATCGCCGGAAAGACCGGTACGGCAGAGATCTCCGGCAAAGCACCCCATGCGTGGTTCGTCGGGTTCGGCCCGGTGGCTCCAGAACCTGGGGAACCATCGATCGTCGTCGCCGTTGCGGTGGAATCAGGGGGTGATTTCGGTGAATCGGCCACCGGCGGGAGCGTCGCTGCCCCGATCGCCCAGAAGGTGCTTGCGGCCTTCTTCTCCTAGGTGGGAAGTCCGCTCGGTGGGGCTTGTGGGGAGCGTCCCGGGTTCGGTCCCGCTCATTATCCAAGTCCCTGTGTACCCTCCGATTCGTGCAGGATCGCTTACTTTCCGACCGATACCAAATCGTCAAACACCTGGCCCGCGGGGGTATGGCGGACGTTTATGAGGCTGTCGACACGCTGCTGAATCGGTCGGTCGCCGTCAAGGTCCTCCACGCCAATTTTGCGTCAGATGAGGCGTTCGTTGCACGGTTCAGACGTGAGGCCCAGGCAGCGGCGAACCTCTCGCATCCGAACATCGTCGCCATCTACGACTGGGGTCAGGACGCTGGCACGTACTTCATGGTGATGGAGTTGATCAAGGGCAG
>CAZULI010000043.1:2881-10159 GCA_964621095.1 uncultured Acidimicrobiaceae bacterium
ACGTACTTCTCCCCCGAACAAGCCCAAGGGTTACCGGCCGATGAGCGATCCGATGTGTACTCCCTCGGCGTCGTGCTGTACGAAATGCTTGCCGGTCGGCCCCCGTTCTCTGGTGAGAGTCCTGTTGCGGTTGCCTACCAACACGTCTCAGAACAAGCGGTTCCCGCCCACCAGGTGAACCCGGACGCCCCCATCGAACTCTCTGCCATCGCATCCCACGCCATCCAGAAACAGGCCAATGCCCGGTACCAGAACGCAGACGAGATGCGGGCAGACCTGATGCGGTACCTCAGTGGCGCCGAGCCAATGGCCGCAGGAGTCGTCTCCGCGGCTGCACCAACGGCGATGCTTCCGCCCCCGGTCGGTGTTCCCAGGGCTGCCGGGACCCCACGCTACGCCCCCTCAGGGCCAGGACGGTTCGAAGCCCCCGCCGAGGAACGCTCCCAGACCGGGTACTGGGCTGCTGTGGGCGGTCTTCTGGTCGTCCTCGGACTCGGCATCTGGTTGCTGACACGACTCCTCTCGGGTGGGGACGGATCCGGCCCCTTGGTTGAAATTCCAGATCTCGTTGGTGTGGAAGCGAATCGTGCGTTCGAGATCCTTCAGGAGGAGATGGGACTGAAGGTGAAACAGAGAGACGAGAACAGCACCGAGATCGCCGTAGGAAGCGTGACCCGAACCGATCCGCCCGCCGGCAGCATGATCCGCAAGGGCGAGTACGTGACTGTTTACATTTCACTCGGGGCGGAGGAGTTCGGTGTTCCCAACCTGATCGGGGAGAACATCGAGATCGCGAGATCAAGGCTCAAGGAGCAAGGGTTCGTCGAGGGCAGGATCACGTACGAACCCACGGACGATGTCGACGAGAACATCGTCATCAACCAGAACCCACCCGGGGGAACAAGCGCCCCTCCGGGAACTGCGGTGGATCTCGTCGTCTCCCTTGGTCCTGAAGCAGTCCAGGTCCCCGACGTGTCGGGCAAATCAAGCGACGAAGCCGTCCTGGAACTGGCCCGGTCCAACTTCACGAACATTGAGACCCTCCGCGAGTTCTCCCCAACGATCCCGCTCGGGTTTGTCATCCGAACCAACCCAGCCGCTGGTCAGGAAGTGCCGAAGGACACCACGATCCTGCTCGTCATCTCGGATGGTCCTGAGCCGGTCGCTGTTCCCAACCTCATGGGGAAGACGCAAGCCTCCGCCCAGTCCACCATGTCGAGCCTTGGTCTTGTGATGGTCGTGAGCTCTGAAACCGTGGAGGTCGCCTACGACTCCGGTCTCGTCGGCAACATCGCGTACCAGGACCGCCCCGTTGGTGAGGTGGTTGAGGTCGGCACGCAGGTGACGGTCAAACTCGGGGTCGTGAAGAAAGTCGTCGTCCCCGACTTTTACGGGAAGACATGGGAGGCCGCCCAATCGGACGCCCAAGCACGAGGACTCGCCATCGAGATCAGTACTGTCGAGCCACCAATGCCGACATCTGACCCCGCCCTTCTTGGCAAAGTGGCAGCGCAGAACCCTCCTGCCGGCATCACGATCGAACAGGGTTCGGTCATCACGGTCGTCCTGTACGAGACGACCCTGTCGCCCTAGGACCAGGCACCTTGCCGGTGGCAGCATCGCTCGAGGCGGATCGGCGGAACGCCGCGCTCCTTGCGTGGTACCGGGCCAACAAGCGGGACCTCCCCTGGAGACGAACGACCGATCCGTACCGGGTTCTCGTGTCTGAGGTGATGCTCCAACAGACCCAGGTGTCACGGGTCATCACCCGGTATGAGGCGTTTGTCGACCGGTGGCCGACCATTGATGCACTTGCCGCGGCCTCGAACGAACAAGTCCTGTCGGAGTGGTCCGGGCTTGGGTACAACACTCGGGCGCTCCGCCTGCGTGACGCGGCGATCGTCATCACAGAACACGGTTGGCCGACCGAGCCAGCAGCGCTCAGAACCCTCCCCGGTATCGGCCCGTACACCGCAAACGCCATCGCGTCGATCTGTTTCGGCGTACCGGTTCCCGCCCTCGACACCAATCTGCGACGAATCCTGAGCCGCTGGGACGGTCAGCCACTCGATGGGGTCGAACTGGACCGGTTTGCGTCAAGCATCATCGGCTCCCCCGCAGGGGACTGGAATCAGGCCCTGATGGATCTTGGCTCGACCCTCTGTCGAGTCAGGGACCCCTTGTGCGATCAGTGTCCGGTTGCCGATGCGTGCACTGACTCCTCCGTCCACGTGCCAGCTCCCCGACAGGCTCGGTTCGAGGGTTCGACGCGACAGCTCCGCGGAGCGTTGGTACGGGCTGACCTTGCAGGAGAGGATCTCACGGAGGCAGGGAGGATGCTCGGACACCCCCCACAGGAGATCGATCGAACGATCAACTCACTCGTCAGCGAGGGGTTGATCCGCGCCCGTTAGCCAGCGCTCTGACAGGAAGTTCGCAAGGATCTTCTTTCCGTGCACCGTCATGATGCTCTCGGGGTGGAACTGCACCGCCTCGATCGGAAACGTCCTGTGGCGTACCCCTTGGACCACACCGTCCTCAGAGTGTGCGGTCTCCTCAAACACCTCCGGAACAACCGTCGCTGCGAGCGAGTGGTACCGGGTTGCGTCAAACGGGTTCGGGATCCCGGCAAAGATCCCTTTTCCGTCATGGGTGATCGGGGATGTCTTTCCATGGCGTGGCTCCGGCGCAAGGCCCACGGACCCTCCAAACGCCACGACAGCGGCTTGGAGCCCGAGACAGACACCGAGGGTGGGGATGGTCGGGCTGAGGACCCTCAGATACTCCATCGAGTATCCGGCATCTTCAGGACGACCCGGTCCGGGTGAGATCACGATGCGCTCAGGGTTGAGCGCCTCCGCGTCGGCGGGTGAGAGGACATCGTTGCGGCGAACGATGGGGTCGGCGCCGAGTTCACCCAGGTACTGCGCGAGGTTGTAGGTGAACGAGTCGTAGTTGTCGAGCACCAGAACCCTCACTCAATCCCCCCACCGGAATCGAGAAGGTTCGCCCCCATCCACGTGTAGATGACGTGAAGCAACAACAACGCTGCAACCACAAGGATCACGGCGAGGATCACCTTGACAATGATCGGACCGGGGAGACGCAGGAAGAGCCGCTTCATGTTCCGAGAATAGCTGCGGCGTTCGGGCCATCGATGAGTTCGGCAAACACGACCAACCGTTGCCGTGAGCTGAATTTCGGATGACATGTCGTCAGGGTCAGGGTCGCCCCACCACGGTCCTCGATCACCCATACGTCGCGAGGGGAGACGATCTCTGACCCGGTGACCTGATAGGTGTGCACACCCAACGCCGTCTCAACCATGATGAGGTCTCCCGGCTTCAACGTATCAAGCTCATGGAACGGGGCGCCGTAGGTGGTTCGGTGTCCCGAGATCACCGAGTTGCCCGGCTGACCGGGGAGCGGGGTGCTCGGCATGTGGCCAGCACCAGCATGCAGGATCGGCCTGGTGACACCCTCGACAACGGCCCAACCGTCCGCCAAGCGCTCGATGGAGGGGATCCTGATGATGGCAAACGGTTCGCCACTCTCTGGTCGGGGCTCAACCAACAGCGGCGGACGGGTCGTCTCCGGATCTTCGGAACCGTCCGGGGGCACACCGGGATCAGGGAACGGGACTTCGGTGATCTCAACATCGTCGAAGCGGGCCAAGGCCTCCGCGGTGAGGGACTGATTCCCCCGCTGGGCGAGATACGTTGTCACGAACAACTGATGAGCAACGAACCCGATCAGAAAGAGCCCCACACCGATGGTGGTCCAGCCAAAAGCCCGGATCACCCGTCTTGCGGCACCACGGCGTTGGGGGACAACATCCGGGTTGGTATCGGGTGACTCCCTCATCGACGCGAGGGTACTGCCCGTACCGGTTTGCGACGGTACCACGTCAGCGGACAACCATCCCGCAACGACGTCACCCCCACTACGATGACCCCATGCCAGTTTCCAAAGGCCGTGACAACAAGGCCAACAAACGCCCCACGCCCCCCAAACGCAAACCGACGGCTCTTGAAACCAAGGGCCCCTCGCCGATGTGGTACGTCGTGACCATGTTCGGGCTCATGGGTGTGGGAACACTGATCATCCTCGCCAACTACGTCGGACTGCTACCGGGTGGGACCGACAACATGTGGCTTCTTCTCGGCCTCGCCGGTATCGGCGTCGGGTTCACCATGACGATGGGGTACCGGTAGCCGTCAGATCGCTCTCACCATGTCTTCACGGCAGTGGCGGGGTGGGTCGATCTCAGCACCAACCTGAGCCTCGGTGACGGTGAGGGAGAGACCGCACACGATGCACAGGTACGGGACGTCGACCTCTTCGATGGCGGTGAGATCCGGCTCTGGTGGTGGTCCGGCAGAGATCATCCGAATGCTCCACAGGGTCGACACGATGATCGACAACGCGATAAGCACACCGAAAAAGAGGATCATGCGAGGGACTCGATGATCGTGCCGTTTGCGAGTCCCCCTCCCTCGCACATGGACTGGAGACCGTACCGCCCACCGGAACGTTCGAGTTCGTGAACCAGGGTCGTCAGCAATCTCGCACCGGAGGCACCGAGGGGGTGACCGAGTGCAATGGCTCCGCCGTTGACGTTGACCGACTCCCAGTCGGCACCGGTTTCACGCAACCATGCACCGATGACGGCGGCGAACGCCTCGTTGATCTCATACCGATCAATGTCGGCGTGGGTGAGACCCGCCTTTGCGAGGGCTTTCTCGGTGGCAGGGATCGGACCGGTGAGCATCGTGATCGGGTCGGTGCCCGCAAGGGAGAACGAGACGACCCGTGCCCGTGGCTTCAACCCCAACTCCTTCGCCTTTGCCTCTGAGGTGATGAGGATCGCCGAGGAACCGTCCGTGATCTGTGAGGAGTTTCCTGCGGTGACAACGCCGTCCTCCTTGAAGGCGGGGCGGAGCGTTGCCAGCTTCTCCTTGGTCGTCCCTGGCCGGATCCCCTCATCCCTCGTGAGGACACCCGGGACGCCATCGACCGTCACGTTGATGGGGATGATCTCGTTGTCGAAACGTCCCTCCTCGGTCGCCTTGAGCGCGCGCACCTGACTGTCGTACCCGATGCTGTCGAGTTCCTCGCGTGAGATGCCCCATTTGTCGGCGATCAGTTCTGCCGAGAGCCCTTGTGGGATGAGTTCGTTGTGATACCGCTCACGCATCCGGTCACCAAACGGGTTGGAGGACCCCATCGATGACCCCATCGGAACCCGGGTCATGTTCTCGACGCCTGCCGCCACGACGACGTCGTACACGCCGGCCATGACCCCTTGTGCGGCAAAGTGCACGGCTTGCTGGGAGGAGCCACACTGGCGATCGATGGTGACGCCCGGCACGGTCTCTGGCCACCCTGCAGCGAGGACCGCGTTTCGGCCGATGTTGTACGTCTGTTCCCCCACCTGGGAGACACAGCCCATGATCACGTCATCAACAAGGGCGGGGTCGAGACTGTTGCGCTCAGCGAGCGCTTTGAGGACCTCGGCCGCAAGGTCGACGGAGTGCCAGTCGGAGAGGGATCCGTTGCGTTTGCCAAGTGGCGTTCTCACCGCATCGATGATGACTGCCTCAGACATGACGCACCCTCCTCGTGGTGTTGTGACGTCCCGGGTGGAGACGATCGGATTCGAACCGACGACCCTCTGGTTGCAAACCAGATGCTCTGCCAGGCTGAGCTACGTCCCCAAGGACCTCAAGTGTATAACCCCCGCCACTCTCGCGTACCCTGGGTATGAACCCACCGTGGCGGTGGGCTGGAGCCCACAGAATGATCTGGATCAGAACTTGAAGATCATCGCGATCATCGCGATCGAGAGGATCACGATCTGGATGTGTTCCAACGTCGCCATCTTTCCAGCGATGGTGGCCGCTTCAGGAGTATCGAACCCGTTCGCGTCCACAAGGGCCGTGAGCTTCTTCTCCATGGGTGCGATGATGGCCCCACCCGAGATGATCCCGATGATCGCTGCGAGGAAGCCAACGGTGATGAACGTGTCACCAAAACTCCACGCGGAGTGTGACTGTGGAACAAGCAAGATACCGAACACAAGGGTCAGGACAGCACCGACCGACAGCATCAACCCGATCGGCCGCCCATGCGAATGGATGAACTTGACGTACCCCGAACTCCCGCCCGCACGTTTGGCGCCCCCACCGAGAATCTCGTACGTGACCGTGCCACCAAACCAGATGGCGGCACCGATGACGTGCCCAAATACAATCCAGTTGTACAACTCGCCCATGACTGCCTTCCTTCCGACATGGTGAGTTGATCGTACCCCTGCCATACCGGTCGGGCAAGGAAGCGGGCCGGAACCATCCCAACGACGGCTGCACCGCCGACCGCCAGCATGTCACGCCTCGGTGGGAACTCCAGAACCCTCGATGAGACGGCCGTCCTCGATGGTGACGTGGCGGGTCGCTGTGATCTGCTCGAGGAGGTGAGTCACCACAACCGTGGCTGTGTTGAACTGCCGTGCCTGTTCCACGAGAAGATCCATGATCTGGTGCCCCCTCGCGACATCGAGTGCCGCGGTCGGCTCGTCGGCGAGGAGGATCGATGGACCGTTCATGAGGGCGCGAGCGATGCTCACTCGTTGACGCTCACCACCAGAGAGCTGCCCGGGCCTGGCATCAAGGCGGGACTCAAGACCCATCGTGACGAGGAGCTCACGCGCCCTGCTCCGGGCCTCAGAGTCGAGCCGACCGTTCACGTGGGCCACCAGCGCCACTTGGTCAACAGCGGTGAGCGATGGGAAAAGGTTCGCGGTCTGGTACACAACCCCGATGCTCTTGCGACGGACGCTCGTACGCTCACGCTCGTTGAGACCGCTTGCATCCACACCGCCGATGGCGACGGATCCCGAATCGGGGCGCAGCAGAAGACCCGCAACAGCGACGAGTGTGGACTTTCCGGAACCTGAGATCCCCGAGAGGGCAACCACATCACCCGGGTTCACCTCAAGGGAGACATGGTCAAGAATCGTGAGCGTGTCACGTCCATCGGGGACGGTCACCGTCACGTCGTTGAGGGAGAGTGTCATGTGGGAGCGCTCCTTCCTGTCTCAAACACGGGACCGAAGCGCAACAATGGGGTCAACCGCAGCGATCCGTCGTATGGCAATCAAACACCCCAGCAACCCGAACCCTATCAGCAACACAACGGACGACAGGATCGGACCGACTTCGAGCCTGAACGGCACACTTGAGCCGGCGAACTGGCCGAGACCGACGCCCAATAGCGCCC
>CAZULI010000044.1:0-6420 GCA_964621095.1 uncultured Acidimicrobiaceae bacterium
CGCCGTTGATGGAAGCGCCACGTACGAGGCCACGGCACGGGTCAAGGAGAAGGCCGCGATCATTGCGGGGCACCTCCTGGAGGCGGCACCTGAGGACATCCAGTTCGCCGACGGGGGGGCCCACGTTGCCGGATCCCCTGACAAGACCGTTGCCTGGGCCGAGATCGCCCAAGCGGCGTACCAACCCCATACCCTGCCCGAAGGGATGGAGGGTGGACTCGAGTCCACGGTGTTCTTCAGCCCACCAAACGCCACCTGGCCGTTTGGCGCCCACATGGCACTGGTCGAGGTCGACCCCGAGACCGGTGATGTCGATCTCCTCGAGTACTGGGCGACCGACGACTGTGGCAACGTGATCAACCCCATGATTGTTGACGGACAGCTGCACGGCGGCATCGCCCAAGGGATCGGTCAGGCACTCTATGAGGAAGCCATCTATGACAGTCTTGGCAATCTGCTCACGGGATCGTTGGCGAACTACGCGCTTCCGACCGCTGAGAGTCTCCCGTCATTCAGTCTCGATCGAACGACGACACCGACGGATGTGAACCCACTCGGGGTCAAAGGTATCGGTGAGGCGGGCACGATTGGATCGGCACAGACGATCGTGAACGCGGTTGTCGATGCTGTTGCCCATCTCGGGGTCCGACACATCGACATGCCGTTGCGACCACAACGGGTCTGGCAGGCAATCCAGGATGCAAAGGAGTAGCGATGTATCCATCCAAGTTTGACTATGTGGCTCCCACGTCTCTTGATGAAGCACTCTCGCTCCTTGCCGGAGGGGAGAACGTTCGGGTGCTCAGTGGTGGGATGACCCTCATCCCCATGATGAAGATGCGCCTGGTCCGCCCAACGACGGTGCTTGACATCGGTCGGATCCCCGGTCTTGATCAGGTGACCGATGACGGGGATTACATCACGATCGGTGCCATGGTTCGTCACGCCGACACGGCGTCCAACCCCATCGTGAAGGAGCACGCAACTGCCTTGGCTGAAGCTGCCGATGCAACCGCGGACCCCTTGGTGAGGAACCGGGGGACGACGTGCGGGTCGCTCGCCCTCGCGTCCGGGTCGGCGGACCAACCGGCTGCTGCCCTTGCGTTGCAGGCAACGATGCATGTGGCGTCGGCACGGGGGACCCGCGAGATCCCCGCAGCGGAGTTCTTTGTCGGGACGATGACCTCAGCGCTTGCATCTGACGAGATTCTCACCAAGATCACGATCCCCAAGGGCGGATCATCCTGCTACCGCAAGCTCGGGCGACGCGGGGGAGGTGTGGACTACCCCATTGCAGCCGCAGCGGTATGGGTTGACGCCGTGAACGGATCGGTGACGGATGCGAGAGTGGCGCTCACGGGTGTGGCATCAACGCCGTATCTGGCGCCTGGATGCGCGGCCGCCCTGGTGGGATCCGACGGATCCGCCGGTGCGATCGCGTCGGCAGCGTCGCAGGCAACGGAAGGCGTGACCGTGCTCGACGATCTCTACGCAACCTCGACGTTCCGCACGCACCTTGCCGGCGTGTACGTGCGCCGAGCTCTTGAGGACGTTCTCGCATAGGCCAAGCCGACACCGTGTCTGAGGGAGTGGCGCGGGTTGGCGCGATCGTGCTCGCTGCGGGTGAGGCCAGCCGGATGGGGGAGTCCAAGGTGACGCTTCCGTACCGGGGGTCGACCATCCTCGAAACGGTGGTCTCCACGGCGGCGGACGCCGGGTTGGATCCGATCGTCGTGGTGACCGGGTTCCATCATGAAGCGGTGGTCGCGTTGATCGGGGATCGTGCAACGGCGGTCCACAACCCTGACGCGGCGTCGGGCAACCTGACGTCGCTCAAGGTTGGTGTATCGACCATCGGGGAGGTCGATGCCGCGGTGGTTCTGCTCGGCGACATGCCGGGGGTCAGGGTTGGGACGGTGCAGGAACTGGTGCAGCGGGTCCTCGATACCGGAGCCGCAGGGGGGTGGGTCAGCTACCGCGGTGATCACAACGGTGTCCCGGTGGCGGGTCACCCCATCGTGCTGTCACGACGTGGTCTTGACGGGTGTGAGGCACTCACCGGTCCGAAGGCGTTGTGGCGCCACCTGACGGGGTTGGCCGCCGACGATGTCGTGGTTCTGGAGCTTGATGAGAACAAGCCCATCGACGTCAACACCCCCGAGGAGTACCGTCGGCTCCTCACCGAAGAACCCTGATTCAGGTTCCGGTGTGGTCGCCCGGCTCGGCCGTGGTCAACCGCCACCGGTCGTCACGCGAGACCTTCGTGGCCATGAGCACTGCATCCATCCCCTGGCCAGTGTGCACGGCGCAATGTTCCGTGGTCATGGGGAGAACCTACACTTTTGGCAATGCTCGCACGGCTTGTTGACCACATCAATCGTTCTGGTCCCATGCGGTTTGATGCGTTCATGGAGGCGTGCCTGTATGACCCTGACGCCGGGTTCTTTGCCGCTGGTGACGTTCGACCGGGGACACAAGGCGACTTCGTCACCTCACCGGAGATCTCCACCCTGTTTGGTGAGCTCATCGCCCGCTGGGCTGATGGGGTGCGGGGGGAGGCGTGGGCAACCGTCGAGATCGGGGCCGGTTCAGGGGTGCTCCTGGCACCCATGCTTGCTGCGCTGGGGGAGACGGCTGCGTTTGCCATCGAACGATCGCGGTCGGCGCGTGCCGCCATTGGGGAGCTGCTGCCAGCGGTCACCCTCGTCGACTCCATTGGAGAGGTCGCCGCACCCGGTGCCGTCGTCGTCCTGAACGAGGTCCTCGACAATCTCCCCGCCGCTCTGGTGCGACGGACCGAGGAGGGGTGGCGTGAACTTGCGGTCGCGGTGGAGGGAGAAGAGTTGACGCTCGTTGAGGTGCCGCCCCGGGACGACGTGGCCACCTGGGCGTCCCGCCACCTCACCGATCTCCCGGTTGGGGAGATGGCGTCCGTCCAACTGGCAGCCAGCGCCTTGGTGGAGAGCGTTCTCGAGACGTTCGACGAGGTCGCGATCTGTGTCATCGACTACGGGGGATCCGCGGCGGAGCTTGCGGGGAAGTCCGGCGCCGATGTCGTGCGCACGTACCGCCACCAGCGGCGCGGTTTCGACTACCTCGTGTACCCAGGACACGTCGACATCACGGTTGATGTGAACACGGACGCCGTCGTTGCCGTGGGGCAAGCGGCCGGCGCCGAGGTGCAGGTCACGACCCAACGCGAGTTCCTCCTCTCCCTGGGTGCTGACGAGCTGCTTTCGGGGTTTCGATCAGCCGAGGTGGCCCTGGCACGCAGTGGCGACGTCCTCGGTCAGCTCAAGGAACGGTCCCGTGGAGTTGAGCTGCGAGCCCTCCTTGATCCTTCCGGGCTGGGATCTTTCAAGGTCATCACGATCGTTCGCACCCCGACATGACCCCCTCAGCCGGGGGATGACGACGGCTGGAATATTGGGGCGCGGCTGATACGCTCAGACTGTGAACAACCTCAAGACCACAGCTCTGCTTGCGTTTCTCGCGGTCCTCTTCGTGGGGCTCGGCTCGCTCCTGGGTGGGACCACAGGGGGAGTCATCGCGCTTGGGTTCGCCGTGATCTTCAACTTCGGGATGTACTTTTTCTCGGACAGGATCGCCCTTCGATCGGCAGGAGCCAAACCGGTCCAAGCGCACGAACTTCCCGACGTGTACCAGATCGTGTCGTCGCTCGCCCAACGCGAGAAGATGCCGATGCCAGCCGTCTACCTCATCGACTCCCCCCAGCCGAACGCCTTCGCCACCGGACGGAGTCCCAGGCATGCAGCCGTCGCGGTCACCTCCGGGATCCTGGAGATCCTGGACCACAGGGAACTCGAGGGGGTGCTTGGTCACGAGCTTGCCCATGTGAAGAACCGTGACATCCTCATCGGTACGATCGCGGCGACCATCGCCGCAGCACTCTCGCTGTTGGCCCGGATGGCGTTCTGGGGAGGGATGGGTCGCCGGCGCGACAACGACGGCGCGACCGCGATCATTGGGTTGCTTGCCATGATTCTTGCCCCGCTTGCCGCGGGTCTCATCCAGATGGCGATCAGTCGTTCCCGGGAGTTCGAGGCCGATCACGACGGCGCCGAGACCACGGGGTCACCCCTTGCACTTGCGTCGGCGCTTGAGAAGATCAGTGTTGGTACCCGACGACACCCGATGGATGTGAACCCTGCCGTGTCACAACTCTTCATCGCCGACCCGCTCAAGGCGTTCGGTTCCCGTGGCCCGGGCCGAATGGCGCAGATGTTCTCGACCCATCCCCCCATCGAGGAGCGCATCGCGCGCCTTCACCGAATGGCGTCCGGCATCCGGTAGCGGGACCTTGTTCTGAAGAAGCGACAGAAGGTGGAGGGGAGTATCCTCGCCTCTGGGCTGGGATGCCCGAGCGGCCAAAGGGAGCAGACTGTAAATCTGCCGGCTAAGCCTACGGAGGTTCAAATCCTCCTCCCAGCACGCGCAACAGTTGCATGCCTCCTTAGCTCAGTGGCAGAGCACCTCCATGGTAAGGAGGGGGTCCCGGGTTCAAATCCCGGAGGAGGCTCCAGACTTCGTATCGACACCCGCCTCGCCGCAACATCCGATCTGAGGTGTTCAGCCGAGATCGGGGATTGAGACGAGACGGACCGTCTTGTTCTCAACATCAAGACCGAAGCTTGCACACGGATCATTCCCATTCGCCCCAGGGTTCGAGATGAGCCAGTCATCGAAACCGTGGGTGTCGAGGATCGCACGGATGTCTTGTTCGGCCACGTCGAGCGCCTGACAGCCGTGCTCATCGAACCAATCGACAAGATCTGACTCGAGTTGTCGCAATGCATCACCATCGGACATGGATGCAGGCTCGGGTCGGGTGAGACCAAGTCGCTCACACAATGCAGGGTCGTCGCCGGGGAAAACCGCAAGATTTCCCTCATCCGTGACGCAGCCGATCAAAGCCGGTATCTGACCGGGGGGTGCGAAGTCCTCATTGATGAGTGTCCCGTCCTCCCACGCCCACTCGCAGCGCTCAACACCAAGGGTGCCACCAGAGGCTCCGGCGGCGGCGTCGCTGTCCATGCGGGGGGCCTGATAGCAGACGATCGGGAGGGGGTCGGTGACATCTCTCAGTGCCAACCATGTGGCAGCAATTGATATCAGCGCGACCAAGACGGCTGTGATCACGAGAACCGTGCGATGGCGAGACCGACGGGGAGTCGGATCGGAAAGCCGTGGGGCGCTGGTGATCCGATCGAACAGTGTACGCCCCTTTGGAGAGTCCGGGCCGGGCAGGGTCGAGTCATTGATCGGGTTTGCCTTCCGAAACGCTTCAAAAGCATCATCGGGACGTTGACTCATGCGACACCTCCTTCCCCATCGTCGATTCGCAATGTCCACCGTGCCCGTGCGTCATCCATGCATGGGGTGGTACGGACGCGTGGCAGATCATTGAACAAGACATCATCGACCGCCATCCTCAGATCCAGATCCATGCTCACGTTTGGCGAAGGCAACGCGAAGGCGGCGGCGGGCCCGATTGATCCGTGTGCGGACGAGCATCTTTGAGATGCCGAGGATCTCAGCGATCTCGTCGCGCGAGGATTCCTCCCAGCCAACGAGCCGCAGAATCTCTTGGTCCGTCTCGGACAAGGTGCGCGCTGCGGCCATCACTCGCTCCAACTCATCGCGCGTTTCGAGTGAATGCTCGGTTGAGGCGTAGCCGACGGAGGAAGCGCCATCCATCTCACTTACCAGGCGTCTCTTGTCCATGTCGCGGTAGTGGCTCAGCACGCAGCGCCGCGTAACCCCGTACAACCAGGCCAGCGGCTCGTCGGCTCCAAGGAGGACATCCAAGCGTCGCCACGCGATCTCGAACGTCGCCGCGACCACCTCGTCGGCGTCCTCGGCTGAACCCACTCTGCGTCGCGCATACGCGGCGACTTTGGAGTAGTGGGTCCGGTAGAGATCACTGAAGAGTTCACGAGCTTCGTCGGCATCGGGTTGGTCTTCATTGCGCGTCATTGGCGGCCAGATACCAAGAGCATGTCAAACACATGAGCCGTGTCACCCGATGAAGATGGAGGAAACTCGATCATTCCATCCCGATGCTGTCTCATGGTTGGACCATCATGTTTGGGGAGACACTGACAGTCGTACCTGTGTCGATGAGAATTTCTCAAGAAATCTTGCCACACTTCACCTGAAACGAGCACATACACACTGAACCGGCACCATACCGGGTGGACGATCGAAAGAGAAAGAAGATGTCCCACCACCGAAGACAGTTTCCATCGGTCAGAGCAGTGTCCGGGATCCCGACCATTACGGCAGCTGCTCCCGCAGCGACAGCCGAGAACGACGGTGCCACGAGAGCCAATGCGTCCTGTGACGACCGGACCGACTACATCAAGAGGCGCAACAGCTACGGCTGCAACGGGCACGGTA
>CAZULI010000044.1:6430-10106 GCA_964621095.1 uncultured Acidimicrobiaceae bacterium
GTCCACAAGTCCCGTTCCACCGGCTGGGATTCTTCCGAGAAGACCAAGACACGCTACTCAACAGAGCGGTCTCTGACGTGTTGAACCGTTTGGTCGTCGGCCGTCGGGTCTGGGCGTTGTGGGGCGTTGGATTCGTGTTGACCATGGTGGTGTGCACCGGTTGTGCCGGCGATTCGGGGGTGGGCAGTCGATCGCCCGAGATTGATGCCTACCTGGCCGATGGAGTCATCACCGAAGGGGAGCTCGAACAATCCTGGAAGTTGGCAGAGGAGTGCATGCGGGATCATGGCATCAACGCGGTGGCTGAGTACCTTGGCAGGGAGTGGGGCTTGTCCGTGCCGGGGGAGTTCAATGACATGGCCACATTGGACGCCTGTACGCGCGTGAGCGTCGAAGTGATGCGGCAGTACAAGTTGGGCCACGTTCCCGAGGGTGCAGAACGGCTGGAGATGCTGGAGTCGCTACGTGCATGCCTTGCACCTCTGGGGATTGACTACGTGCCGTATGACCCAGCCGCCCCTGATGACGCACTCATACTCCGTGCCGTCGAGGAGCAGCTTGGGTACGATCTCTCCGTTATCTACGATGAGCCCCCGTGGTTGGACGATCCAGGGTTTGGAGCGGCCGTCAAGTGTCTGGGCTCCCACGAGCTGCTATTTCCGGATCGCTTCGCGCCGATCGATGGAGGGTAGGGTCTCGCTGATGGCCGGTAAGGTCTTCTCTTGAGTGTCAGATTGACCTTTCTCCTTGGTGTGGGTCTGTTGATCATCGGCCTGGCTGCGGTTGTGGTGCTGCGACCCGATGTCTCCGAACTGGACAATCGCACCATTCGTCCCATTGTCAGCTCCGTCGCTGAACACGACGAGTCGTATCAGAGCAGCGCCCGCCTTGTGGCTGAGGCCGCGGCTGGTCCCTCACTGGTCTCGTCGGGAACGAACGGACGAATCACTGAGGTCCTGGTGGAGCCCGGTGACGTGATCGCATCGGGAACGATGGTGGCCCGCGTCAGCGGTGTCGGTGTCGTGGCTCTACATACACGCACACCGTTGTGGCGCAGCCTCAACCGCTCCAGCCAGGGCGACGATGTTGCTCAACTCCAATGTGCGCTCAAGGAACTCGGTTTCTATGAGGGCGAGTGCAGCGGTTCGTTCGACGCCGCCACCGTCAGAGCCGTCCAAGACTTCAATGAAGACCTCGGCCGTGGGGACGCAAAGGAGTTCGATGATCAATACGTGATCTGGCTCCCTGAGGAACAGGTCATTGCAGGAGCAGTTCACCTCGAACCCGGAACCTGGTTTCCGCCGCCGGGGGCGCTCATCATCGAGGCTGCCGTGACCATCTCGGAGGCAAGGATCGAAACCGAGGATCGGGCTGGGTTTGATCCGAATCAGTTCTCACCCTTTGTCTTCATCCCTACTGGCGCACGAGGCGAGATCCGGGTGGGTGATGATCTCTCGGTTGCCGTGGCGGATCTCGGTGCGGTGGCAGACGACCTGATTGCTGGGATGCAGGCGTCCCCGGAGTTCGGAGGAATTCCTGGTGAGCTCAAAGGATCCCGGACACGCACCATGCTGTCGGTGCCAACATCGGCGATCATTGAGACGGCCGACGCGTTCTGTGTCCAGGTGTCAGACGGATCAGACTTCTTCGCCGTGGAGGTCACACCGAATGACTCGACGGTCGCTGGTGCCACGTTCCTTGAGCCGGGTGAACTGACCGTTGGATCATCGATCCTGGTGAATCCGTATGAGCTCAACATGACGACATGCTGAAGGCCGTCGGTGTAACCCACCAATATCGTCATGGTCCCGTGGTACTCGATTCCGTGAGCTTCGTCTACCCACGCCACGGGGTCCTCGCACTTGTTGGTCCGTCCGGATCGGGAAAGACAACCCTGCTCAACATCCTTGGCGGGATTCTCACCCCGTCCCACGGAGGGGTGGTGGACCGCGGCGACGCCCCACCGACATGGGTGTTCCAGACACCGAACGTACTTGCCCATCGCAGCACGGTCCAGAATGCAGCACTCGGGGCACTCGCCGTTGGTGTTTGCTGGGTCGATGCGCTGGCGGACGCAATGAGAACGTTGGACTCATACGGGCTTGCCTCGGTCCTCGACAGCAGGGCCAAGACTCTCTCGGGAGGAGAGATCCAACGCTTGGTGCTTGCACGCGCCGAGTTGATGGGCACGTCGCTGCTGCTTGCCGATGAGCCGACCGGACAGCTTGACCATGACAACACCGCGATGGTGGCCAGCGCTCTGCGAAGGCTCGCGGACCGCGGTACCACCGTCATTGTTGCCACCCATGATCCGCTGGTTGAAGCTGTGGCGGACGCCTGCGTCACGATCGAGAACGCCAAGGCAACGTATGTGGACCGTCCGTAGCGTTGTCGGAGAAGTGGGCCGGAACCTACGGCTGGTCCACCTGGGGATGGTGATAGCGCTTGGACTCATCCTTGCGTGGGCGGCATGGTTTGAATCGTCCTCGGTGGACCGATCCCTCACTGAGTATCACAGATGGCTGGAGCGGGGAGGTGTGGTCTACACGATCGAACGCGAGTCAGGTATCGAAGGGTCATCGTGTGGGGCGGCATCGTCGGCTGCGACGGTGATGGCGTCAGGCGGTGCCGGTCCGACGTCGGCGACGAACCGACAGATCAGGTTCGCACGATCACCGGGTGTGAGCTACTCGGTCACGGAGATGACCCGGGGCGCGGTCCAAGTGATCAGTGGCTCAGCGGTCGTCCAACCCGGCTGGATCCTTGGTCGGACCACCATGGACGAACTTGGCGTGGTTCCAGGTGCACTCCTGGGCGATGGCACGGCGCAGGCTCCGGTGGGGCGGGTCATCGGCGTTGGAGAACGTCAGCTCGGATATGACCGTGACGTCGTCAAGCTGGTTCCCTTCGGAACCGGAATATTCGGTATGTGTTGGGTGGAACTCGATCCCAGTGCGTTCGGGTACGCCGACTCCATCATTGCTGGGCTGCTTCCCTACGACGACGCCACCATCCGTCCCTTCCGCCGCACCCAGCTCGAAGATCACCCCGCAACCGAGTATCGGCATCGAGCATCACAGCACGCCTGGATCGCTGCCGGGGGTGCTGCCGGTCTGTTCTGGCTCCTGTGGTGGTGGATACGCCGACGAGAGCTCGCGCTCTACCGGTCACTTCAACTTGCACCGAGCGGTGTGCTGATCCTTGCCATGGGGGAGGCCCTGGTTGTGACATCCTTCGCCGCCGTGTGTGCATCAGCCGTGGTTGCGTGGACAAGCAAATCTCCCGACGCGTATGACATGGGGTTGTGGGTTGTTGGAGTGGCCGCGTTGGTGTCCTTGTTGCTAGCAGGAGCGGCGGGTTACCTGATTGCACGCCGCACGTTGGTTCGAGCCACCAAGGACCTTTGAGTCCGAGCCCAGTTCCGGTGGTGCTTCGTGGTCAGGGGATCACCCGTCCGGGGCGGTATCGATGCCGGTGTCTGATTCCAAAAATTTCTTGAGAGATTCCGCGACGTCTAGCCCGAAACCGACACATACATGATACGTCAGTGCAATCCTGTGAGCCGACAGGAGATCGGTTGCCGGGTCGTTTGACTGGACGCGCGGCGCAGTTCAGGATTGGGGGAACGTTGCCTGATCTCAACGAAAGCTTGACAACTCCCTACGATGAGCTGATT
>CAZULI010000045.1:0-10011 GCA_964621095.1 uncultured Acidimicrobiaceae bacterium
GCGGTGGTCTTTGCCGCAGGCTTCTTCACTGCAGGCTTCTTCGCGGCCGGCTTCTTCGCCGCTGGCTTCTTTGCTGCCGGCTTGGCCGTTGTCTTGGTCGCCGGTGCGTTGGCAGCGTCGGTTGGTGCGGCTGCGGGCTTCACGTCCTCTTTCACGGCGTCCGCGGTGGGACGGAATGAGTCCTTCCACGAGCTCAACATGGTGTCGATCTGGTCACGGAGTTTTGCGACCTGCTCGGTCAGTTGATCCATGTCAACGGCCGAGGTGACCGTTTCCACAGTGGTCTCGACGTGTTCGCCGACGTTCTTGTCGCCGAGCTGGACGGCGTTGAGCCGCTCGATCCCCGCTGACGCAGCATCTCGGGCGCGAGCGAGGAGTTCCTTCGCCTTCTCCGCAAGCTCGGACGCGGTCTCGGTTGAGTACTCGACCGCCTTGTTCCCTGCCGACACCGTCTTGTTGACAACCGTCTTGGTTGCCTTTGCAACGGTTTCCTTCTGTGCCTCGATGTTCATTGTTGTTCCTCCTTGCTGATGAAGCTCGTGTAGATCTCCTTCAGCGCCTGTTTCTGTGATCTTGTGAGACCGCTGTCCGCGTCGATTGCTGCGACCACCCCTGGGGTCTCGTGCTCGTCAAGGAGACCCGCCTTCTCGTAGAGGGTCTCGGTCCGGATGGAGAGCGCAGCAGCGATCGACCTGAGGATCTCCGCTGATGGTGTGCGCACCCCACGCTCGATCTGGCTGATGTACGGGTTTGAGATCCCGGTCAGCTCAGCGAGCTTGCGGATCGAGAGCGAGCCCTGCTCGCGCTGCTCCCTGATGAACGCCCCCACATCGGGGAGGTGTGGCTTTCTCATACTTGCATGATACAGCGGATTGCTTGCAATTGTTAGCAGATGGAGGGAGGTCCCAGGGAGGAGGGCTCAGAACCCCGTCCTGCGCGTTGCGAGCATGTCATCAAGTGCCGCCTGGATGGTGTGGCGGATGTCCTCGCTCCGTTCGAGAAGCTCAAGGGCATCGATCGATCCGTGACTCGGCGCCTCGACGGGCGGGAGGAACCGGATCCTCCACCGAATCGGGAGTGGGATCGGGTTGAGTGCAACGGCGATCTCCTGCACCCGCTGCTCGGGGAAGAAGAACCGTACGAGGCGTGCGAGCTTCTTCGAGACCATCACAGCAGGGTGGACCTCCTCGGATCCGACGATCGCCACCGGGATGATGGGGACACCAGCTTCTGATGCAATCTCGGCAAACCCGCCCCGACCGAGTCGGCCGACACGGTACGCCTCCCACACCGGCTTCATGAACCCTCGTTCCCCCTCGGGGAAGACCCCGAGCAGATGGCCCCGCTTGAGGAGTTCGCGTGCATCGTCCCGTGCTGCGTACGCTGCCCCGACTTTCCGATACAGGTGGGAAACGACAGGGAGGATGTTGAAGATCTCTGTTCCGATGACCCGCACCCGCCGCGGCTCGGCTGCCTCGTTGAGGACCGAGAGCATCAGCATCGCTGCGTCGTACGGCAGGGCTGCGCCACCGTGGTTGGCGACGAGGACCGCCCCACCGTTCATCGGGACGTGTTCGATTCCTTCCACCTCGACGCGGAAGTAGTCGTAGTACAACCCGTTCACGAGATGCCACGCCATCTCGGCGATGACCGGGTCAAGCCCGAAGGGATCAACGTCGTACGTGGCCAGCGTGAGATGACGCCACAGGGTCGGCCACGATCCGAACCCGAGGTGTCCGGTCAGCGGGATCGCCTTGTCCTGGATGATCCCTTCGGCGTGAAGGCCGCACCGGTCACTCCCGGCCAACACCGGCAGACCACACGGGTGGCCCTCGGTACTCCTCCATGGGCAATGAGCGGATGGATCGACGAACGCCGCGAGTCGTTCCGTGAGGACCTCCCGTCGTGCCCTCGCCTGGGCCCGGTCCTCGCCGGAGATACCAGGGAGCATGATGTGGGACAACCCGTCGATGACGTTGGCGATGGTCGTGGAGTCATCGGTGTCGACCAACGCATCGACCAGATCGGCTTTCCGCATGGTTGATCGCCCGCGGATACCAGCGTCGCGCGCCATGTCTATGAGTTGCGCCTTCGTGAGGGCCTCAAGGTCGGTCCGGTTCATGATGAACCCTCGGGTTCGATGCCGTAGGCGTTGAGCACGGTCTGGCGGCAGGTGTAGCGGGGTTCGAACCCGAGCACCGACCGCATGCGGGTCGTGTCGACCACCCTTCCGTGTTTGAGCAGCGCCTGCACATGGGTGGGCACGGCGATGTCAACCCGTCTCAGGGCTGTGAGCGCGGATTCCAGAAGGCGGGGAGGGAGAGGTTGTGCGACCCGGTGCCCGAGACGCAGAAACCGGGAGAGGTAGAGCTGCCCATCAGCAGCAATGTTGAACGTGCCCTCGGTGTCGTTGTCAAGGGCGTGTTCGAGGGCATGGACCACGTCCTCTTCGTGGATGATCTGCAGACGCGGGTCAAACCCGGCGCGGGTCGGGACGACGGGGAGCGTCAGATATCGGCTGAACGGGTTCCTGACGCGGGGACCAAAGATCGGAGCAAACCGCAGGATGGTGTAGCGGATGTGGTCGTGACGGTTCGCCGTCTCCGTGACGAAGTGCTCCATCTCGGTCAGATCACGTTGAAACCGGCTCGGAGTGCCCTGTGGACGCGACGTCTCCCTCATCACCGAAGGGTTGCGTGGACTGGCGCCGTAGAACGCCGTATCCGACTTCACGATCACCGAACGGACCGAGTCGAGCCGCTCGATCGCCCCAAAGAGCGCCAGGGCTCCGACGATTCGCGCCTCACCATCGGTGTTGCGCCCCTCCTCCGCGGTGGGGTGTACCGACTGGAGGTGAATGATGACGTGTGGCTCAACCTCAAGGACGAATCTCGCAAGTGAGAGACGTTCGAGGGAGAGTTTCTCAAACGGCGACGTGAACGACACGCGGGGCGCGACGTCATCAACTGCGAACACTTCAAGGTCCGGGCGCGTCTCCAAGCGCCGGATCAGTTGACCACCGGTCCAGGAAGCTGCCCCCGTCACGAATACGCGTCGCATCCAACCATCGTAGGATCACCGAACGGTCATCAGGCAGGAAGATCGGCCGCCGAACCGACTGGGCACGATCGCCATCTGACTTCTGCGGGCCCCTAGCCTCGCAGCATGCTCGATGAGGACGCCACGACGAACAATGCAAGGACAGCAGGGGTCATTGGGGTTGGCCTGATCGGTGGGTCGATTGCCGCCGGTCTCACGGACGCGGGGTGGGATGTCACCGGGTACGACGCAGATCCAGACGCGGTACGGATCGCGACCGAGCGATCCCTGGTCTCCCGCTTCCTGTCGACGATCCAGGACGTGGTCGCAGCCCGGCCCGACATCATCATCGTTGCCGCCCCGCCCATGGCAACCATCGAGATCCTGGCGAGGCTTGACACCGATGTTGCGATCATGGATGTGGTGGGGGTGAAGGCGCCGGTGGCGGAGGTGGCAACGCACCTCCCCCGGTACGTCGGTACCCACCCCATGGCGGGCCGCGAGACCTCAGGACCCGCGACGGCGAGTGCCGCGCTGTTCCGAGGAGCTTCCTGGGTCGTTGTGGAAGGTGCCGACCCCGAGGCGGATGCCGTGGCGATGGCGGTCATCGAGACGCTCGGAGCACGGGTCGTGCGCATGCCAGCGCACGACCACGACGGCGCCGTTGCACGCATCAGCCATCTCCCACAACTCGTCGCGGGGGCTCTCCTCGGGGTCGCTTCGGACTCCCGTGGGGCGATCGATCTTGCGGCAGGGAGTTTCCGTGATCTGACCAGGGTGGCGGCATCAGAACCCATCCCATGGGTGGAGCTCCTCAAGGCCAACTCGAACGCCGTCCTCGACGCCATCGGGTCGCTCAGATCCCGTCTCTCGCTCCTTGAGGCTGCGCTGGTGTCTGACGACGACACCCTCCTGACCCAGCTTGCCACCTCACGGGAGACCCGCAGAACCCTCGGTGCACCGGTCGCCGCGGTCCGTATCGCCCTTGCCGATGAACCAGGCGAGCTCGCCAAGGTCGGTCACGCCCTTGAGACGTCCAACGTTGACGTGCGAGACATCCAAATGCGACATGCCCCGCACGGTGGCGGTGGTGTCCTTACCATCTCGGTACGAACCGGAGAGGAAGGCGCGCTTGCCCACGCCCTTGAAGACGTGGGTCTTTTCCTCGTAACCTGACGACGTTGCGGGACCGCCGCCGCGGTGGCTCGTACTCGGAGATGACATGACCCCACAACGTCCACCTTTCACGCTCGGCATCGAGGAGGAGTACTTCGTCGTTGACCTTCGGACGCGCGACCTGGTCGAGGATCTCCCGGAGTCACTCGTCCAGACCCTGAGCCGTCCACCGATCGGTCAGGTGAGTCCTGAGTTCATCCGTTCCCAGGTCGAGATCGGTACCCCGATCGGCCAGAACATGGCAGAGATTGCCGAGTACCTCGCTGCGATGCGCCGGTTTGTCTCTGACTCGGTCAGGGAGTACGACATGGCGATCATCTCGGCGTCGACGCATCCGTTCGCCGACTGGATCCGGCAGAAGCACACCGACCGCGAGCGGTACAACCTGCTGGAACAGGCCCTTCAGGGCGTGGTGCGACGGTTGCTGATCTGTGGCATGCACATCCATGTGGGCATCTCGGATGATGACCTCCGCATCGAACTCATGAATCAGGTGACGTACTTCCTCCCTCATCTGCTTGCGCTCTCAGGATCGTCGCCGTTCTGGCAGGGGGAGGACACGGGGCTCAAGAGCTACCGAACGACCGTCTTCCGAGCCATGCCCCGCACCGGGTTGCCCGACGAGTTCGAGAGTTGGTCCCAGTATCAACGTCATGTGAACGTCCTGATCGGAACCGGGGTCATCGAGGATGCGACCAAGCTGTGGTGGGACATCCGGCCCTCATCGAGATACCCAACGCTCGAGATGCGGTCGGCCGACATCTGCACGCGCCTTGTTGACGGTCTTGCGATCGCCGCCTGTTTCCAGTCGCTGCTCGCCACCTTGTTCCAGCTCCGGATGGAGAACCAGCGGTGGCGCCAGTACTCACGCATGTTGATTCAGGAGAACAGCTGGCGGGCGCAGCGGTACGGGGTGGATGAAACGCTGATCGATTTTGGTCGTGGCTGCCTGACCCCCATGTCGGAGTTGGCCGTTGAACTGGTCGACATGGTCAGGAAGGAGGCCACCGCGATCGGGGCGATTGACCATGTCGAGCACATCCTCACCATTGTTGAACAGGGAACCAGCGCCGACCGCCAGCGCAAGGTGTACCAGGATGCGGTGGCGGGTGGGGCCGAGTCCCGTGAGGCACTCAACGCGGTTGTTGACCATCTGATTGCCGAAACGTTGGAGGGCGTGTGAGCCGCTTCCTGAGGGTTGCCGGTGCCCAACTTGACCTCACGGTCGGCGATATTGCAGGCAACACCGCCAAGATCATCGAGGCGATGCGGTGGGCAGATGAGCAGGACGCTGATGTGTTGCTGCTCCCCGAGTTGGCGATCACCGGGTACCCACCGGAGGATCTTGTTCTTCGGGACGGGTTTGTCGAACGAAACCTTGCGGCGCTCGAGGAGGTGGCAGCACACTCGGGGGAGGTGGTCGTGGTCGTCGGGTTCGTCGACCGGCCCGCCCACGAACAGATCGACGATGACGCCGTTCCCCGTACCGTTGCCAACGCAGCGGCGGTGGTGCACAACGGCAGGGTCGTGTCTCGGTATCACAAGACGCTGCTCCCCAACTACGGCGTGTTTGACGAGGCGAGATACTTCGCCCAGGGTCAGGCGCCAACACACCTCCACGTCATTGGCGGGGTGGTGTGTGGCATCTCGATCTGTGAGGACATCTGGGATCCGCACGGGAGACCCACCGTCCAGGCCCGCACCGGTGCCGAGATCCTCCTCAACATCAACGGCTCACCGTTTCATGTGGGCAAGAGCAGGCAACGTCAGGATCTACTCATTGCCAGGGCCATCGAGCATGCGGTCAACGTCGTGTACGTCAACGGCGTTGGTGGTCAGGATGAGCTCGTGTTCGATGGGGGTTCGATGGTTGTCTCCTCCGACGGGGAGATCCTCCACCGCTCCCCCCAGTTCGTTGAGGACGTCTTTGTTGTTGATGTGGCCGTCGGGGAGGCTCCCGCCGAGCAACTGCCCCGCGATCATGCGATCGAGGTCGTGGAGGTCACCGAGCGGGCGGCGCGGGTGGGGGGTCGTCGGCCAGGAACCGTCGCCCCCGTGTTGGACGAGACGGCAGAGATCTACGCCGCGCTGACGACCGGGTTGCGTGACTACGTGCGCAAGAACGGGTTCTCCGAGGTCGTCATCGGGTTCTCCGGAGGTCTGGATTCAGCGCTCACGGCAGCGATCGCCGTTGACGCCCTCGGTGCCGGATCGGTCCGGGGGGTCACGATGCCCACCAGGTACTCCTCGCAGGGGAGTGTCGACGACTCGGTCGAACTCGCCCGAGTCCTCGGGGTCAGGATCGACACCATCGAGATCGACGGCCTGTTTGCAGGGTTCCTTGGTGTGCTGAATCCCCTCTTCGCCGGAACCGCCGAGAACGCCGCTGAGGAGAACCTCCAAGCCCGGATCCGCGGCACCATCCTGATGGCGATCTCGAACAAGTTCGGTGCCATGGTGGTCGCGACCGGCAACAAGTCCGAGATGGCCGTCGGGTACTCCACCCTGTACGGCGACATGGCCGGGGGGTTCGCCGTACTCAAGGATGTGTACAAGACCACCGTGTATGACCTTGCCCGTTGGCGCAACCGCCAGGGTGCGGTGATTCCCACGACCATCATCGACAAACCGCCGTCTGCGGAGCTGCGTCCCGATCAGCTTGACTCGGATACACTCCCGCCGTACTCGATCCTCGACCACGTGTTGCGCATGTACATCGAAGATGACCTCACCGCCGCTGACATCGTCGCAGACGGGCACGACGCCGACCTGGTGAACCGCATTGCAGGGATGGTTGACCGCAATGAATACAAGCGCCGCCAGGCCGCCCCAGGAGTGAAGATCACAACGAAGGCGTTTGGTCGGGATCGGCGTCTCCCCATCACGAACCGATTTGTTCCATGACGACACCCGAGCGACCGCCGGTCATCATCAACGGAGAACTCGTCGATGCTGCGTCGGCTTCCATCTCCGTGTTCGACATCGGGTTCCAGCGCGGGTACGGCTGTTTTGAGACGATGCGGTCCTACGGAGGGAGACCGTTCCGCATCGACCATCATCTTCAGCGCCTGGTTGCCAGCGCGGCAAACCTGCGGATCGACATCGGGTCGGTCGAGAGAATCAAGCAGTGGTGTTTGAGCGTTGCCGAGGCAGGGGACGGTGTTGTACGGGTCTTCGTCACGGGTGGCACCGACATGGGGCGTCCCGGGACGGACAACTCCATCATCGTGTACATGGACCCCCTCCCGCACGTGCCAGAGGCGTTCCGTCTCGACATTGTCGAGGCACCGTGGCATCCCGATGGGCGGAGCAGTGAACTCTCGGGCGCCAAGACCCTGTCGTACGGCCCGAACCTGGCAGCGACGATGAAGGCACGTTCCGGTGGGTTTGACGACGCGGTCCTGGTGGGCATGTCCGGCAATGTGCTCGAGGGGCCAACGTTTGCGCTGGGTTGGGTCACTTCAGGGATCCTGTTCACGCCTGGTCTTGACGCCAACATCCTTGAGTCGGTCACCCGCAGCGCGACCCTTGAGGTGGCGAGGTCCGAGGGGATCGAGGTGCGTGAGGGGGCCTTCCCCGTGGCGGATCTCCTCGCCGCTGACGAGGTCTTTGTCCTTTCGACGATCAAGGAGGTGTCGCCGGTCGTCCAGGTGGCGGACACCACGTACCCACCGGGTCCGACAACGGCGAGGCTGAAGGCGGGGTTCACCGCTCTGGTGGAGGCTGAGTGAGCGTTCTCATCAGCGAGGTTGAGAACCTGTACCGTGGCGTCGTCACCGAACCCGACCTCTGGTCACCTCAGGCCATCGCAGACTGGATGGAAGGGATGGCCGCCTCTGATGAGCTCGACAAGGTGACGGCGAAGCACCTGCGCCGCATCGTCACGATGGCAGACAAACTCCGAACCTTCTGGTCCGCCGATCCGCGAGTTGGCAGCGGAGCCATCGCGTGGGAGTCGCGGGTTGACCTGGCGTTCGGTCCCCGGGCGTGGCGCCCCGTCCTTGACCTCGCCGAACACCTCTTCGAGCTCCACCCGACACCGGAGCTGTTCGGAACCGTGGCAACCTTGTTCAGGGTCGTCAACCATCGGCCGTGGCTTGATGGCATGACGTACGACGAGTGGTCCGCACAGTCGGATGTGGACTGACCATCGGCAGTGACCTGAGCGCTGCGAGTGTCAACTGCAATGCAGTTGAGCCAGCCGCCGAGACCGAGTTCGCGCGACGCCCCCTGGTGGCGGCGTGTCGGGTTCCTGACGGACTCAGGTCAACAGCAGCGTCGCGGTGGCCAGGAACCCCGCGAACCCGACGATGTCGGTGACCATCGTCAGGAAGATGTTGGACGCAACCGCCGGATCCTGTCTGAGCCGCTTGAGCATCATGGGGATTCCGGCACCCACGAACGCCGCCACCAGAAACCCGACCCACACCGAGAGGAACACGATGGTTGCGATCTCTCCTGGGGAGACGTTGTGAGCGGCATCTCCCTCAAAGATGCTGAGTGTGGCTGCCGCCATGCCGGCAGCGAGGAGGGCGACGGCGGTTCCGTCGATGAGACCAACCGTGACCTCTCTTCGGATTCCTCGCCGGATCCGACCGGTGGGGAGATGGCCGGTTGCCATTGATCGGATGATGATCGCAAGACTCTGGGCACCCGAGTTGCCAGAGAGCTGGGCGACGATCGGCATGTACGCCGCAAGGACCGCGTACGTCGTCAGGGTGGACCGGAACTGGGAGATGATCGCCGCAACCACGGTGCCGACCACGAGGTTGAAGAAGATCCATGGGAGTCGGCGGCGAACCGAGATCCCCACCGGTGTGAAGACGGTCTCCTCCTCACCTGCCCCCACCATCAACGCAATGTCCTCGCTTGCCTGGGCCTGGATCGCTTCGATCGCTTCTGAGAACTTGACGATGCCGACGAGGATGCCGTCGGCGTCCACCACGGGAACGGCAAGGAGTCGGTACCGATGGATCAACTCCGACACCTGATCCCGATCGGTATCGGTCCGGACGAGGATGAGTGCGGGGTTGATGACGTCCCCGAGCGCATCGGCAGGGTTGGCGAACACGAGATCACGGAACGAGATGACACCAACGAGCCGGTTCCGGTCGTCAACGGCGTACACGTAGTGGAGGATGGAGCCGAGCTCGGCGTGAAGACGCCGCAACTCCTCGATGGCATCTCCGGCTGACATCGCACTGGACAGTCCCATCACATCGGTGGTCATCATGCCGCCAGCGGTGTCGGCGGCGTGGAGCAGGAGCGCCTGGAGCTGCTCCGCCTTGTTGGCGTCGAGTTCTGCGAGGATGGTGGTTCTCGCCCCGGGGCTCAGGGCACGGATGAGGTCCACGGCCTGATCGGGCTCCATCTGGGCGATCATGGTGGCGGCTTCATCCGGCTCGAGCTCTTCAAGGACATCCGCGGCCACCTGGGGATGCATCTCGTCGAGAACGTCCCCGACCCGGTCTGGATGAAGATCCTGGAGAAGCCCGGCAGCACCCTCCTCGTTGAGCGCTTCGAGGATGTCAGCGGCGTCGTGGGCGTCGTGGTGGGCGAGTTCGTCCCACGCGTCCTGGTGCGTGTCGAGGTACTCCTCGGCTCCACCCGGGTCCCGACGCGCCAGATCCCTTACGGACAGGCCGAACTGGCGTGGTCGTGGAATCCGGATGCGCACGTCTGGAGAGTACCGACGGCAGACGCCACACGGCAGGCGTCACGAGCCGGCCGTGCAGCCGATTGGAAGCGACAGGGGAACACCCAGAAATGCAGCGAACCCCCAGGGGGGCGGGGGTT
>CAZULI010000046.1:0-9967 GCA_964621095.1 uncultured Acidimicrobiaceae bacterium
AGCAAGGCCGTGGCATCGAGGATGCGCTGTCGTGAACTGTCGACGAGGTCGGGGGGACGGTACCCCTCGATGGGTTGCGTCTGGGGGAAGAGACAGTGATTGGTGTGGACGAGTGCCGTGGTGTCGAGGTCTTCGACAACGGTTCGGGTGGGCGTCGCTTCGATGGAGGCGCCCTGCCCAAGACGGTCAAACAGGAGAAAGTTGTGCCCACCAGCGAGGCGGGCGTTCGTGATGGCCTCGAGCGCCGCGTCAAACGTCCTCTCACGCAGCGCTTTTCGTACGACAAACGGCCAGGTGACCCCTGGAGCGCCATCGGTGACGGTGAGGTTGTTGATGCCGACGGCGATGCCAGCCTCGTTCATCCCGATCTGGCCAACGGTTCCGTGTGTCGTGAACACGAGGGCGCGCGGGGCGTCGTTGGGGGAGATGTCGAGCATGAAGACATGAGGGGTGGCGCTGGCGTTCATGTCCCAGGTCTGGGCGAGGAACCCTTGTCCACCGGATCGGCCGTCGGGCGTGATCATCGCTGTGCAGTTGTCCTCGACGGCGGTCCCGTGGGCGACGGCACGGACGGTGTCGATGAAATCGGTGTACCCGCCGACGATGATGGCTTCCGCTGGGCTGATGCCCGCTGCGTCGGCCATCGCCACCATCTCTTCGAAGATGTCGCGGTCGTACGCACGGTGGGCGTCAATCATCGTGTTGGCGATGGCGATGACGCCCGGCGCGGAGAGATCGGTCCCTTCGCGCGACAGCTCGACACGACTTGCAAGGTACGAACGGATCTCGGTGGCAAACGCCGTGCCGTGGGCCGCCCCGATCTCAGCGGGGGTCCCCGAGACGTGGAGAACGTGGAGCTTGCTCATCCAAACCCTCCATAGAACCGGGTCTTCGGCTCGAGATACTCCATGAGGCCCTCGGTACCGGACTCCCTCCCAAGGCCCGACTGCTTCACCCCACCAAACGGTGCTTGGGCCGCCGTCGGGTACCAATCGTTGATGCCCACCATGCCGTACTCGAGCCGGTCAGTGACGTTGATCGCGGTGCCAAGATCGCTTGTCCAGACGAACGCGGTCAATCCGTGTTCCACACCGTTGGCGAGACCGACGGCGGTGTCGATGTCGGCAAACGGAATGATCGGCAGGACAGGACCGAAGATCTCCTCTTTCATCACGGCTGTTTCCTGGAGTGCGCCTGACAGAACGGTTGGCTCGTAGAAGAACCCGGGACCGGCGATCCTGCTCCCCCCAAGGTCGACGTTGGCGCCTCCATCAACCGCTGCCGACACAAGGGCCTCCACACGGTCACGTTGGGTGGTGTTGATCAAGGGTCCCACGTCAGTTGTCCTGTCCATCGGGTCACCCACCGACAGCGCCGCGGCCCTTGCCACAGCAACCTCGGAGAACCGATCAACAAGTGACTCGTGGATGAAGAACCGTTGGGGGGAGATGCACACCTGCCCACCGTTTCGGTACTTGGCTCCGACCGCGCCAGCAGCAACGGCCTCAAGATCCTTGACGTCCGGCATCACGATCACGGGTGCGTTGCCCCCCAGCTCGAGGGACAACTGGGTCACCGTTCTCGATGCCCCGTCCATGAGGATCTTTCCGACCCTGGACGAGCCGGTGAACTGGATCTTGCGCACCCTGGGGTCGTCGAGCATCGCCTGGGCCATTGACGACGGATCCCCGTTGATCACGTTGAGCACCCCTGCGGGAACCCCTGCGTCGTTGAGGGCCGCGGCGTACGCGAACGCGGATCGAGGGGTGTACTCGCTTGGCCGAGCGACCACCGTGCATCCGGCAGCCAGGGCAGACGACACGGCGCGGTTGATGTTGTAGACGGGGAAGTTCCATGCAGCGATGACCCCAACGACACCGACGGGGTGGTACGTCACCTCGATGCGTCGGCCAGGGGAGGATGCGGGGATGATTCTCCCGCCGACTCGCTTCGCCTCCTCGCCAGCAAACCGGAGATAGTTCGGGGCCGATCGCCACTCAGCGATGGCTTGAGCGAGGGGTTTGCCGGACTCCTCACAGGTGATGACACCGAGCTCGTTGGCCCTGGCGCTGATGAGGTCGGCCGCGTTGTGGAGGATCTCTGCTCGCTTGTAGGGACCCAACGCACTCCACGCCTCGCCTGCGGCGGACGCAGCGTCGACTGCGTTGTCGGCGTCGGATCGATCCCCGAACGCGACCTCGCCGATGACCCCCTCGGTGGCAGGGTTGATCAGCTCCCAGGTGCCCCCATGGGTGGCGCCGGTCCATTGACCGTTGATCAACATGGATTCGTGTTGCATCACAACTCCGGTCTGTACCCGACCCGTCTGTGTCGACCTTTGATGAGCGTATCAGTTGTGAGAATGAATGTCGCACGCCATACTGCTGTCAATTGATACTTGCACAATGGATTCCACACCATGGGCTGGGAAACAGCATCGGAACGCAACCGTGTTGACGTGCCACGACCGGGATCGTTCGTTATGATGCCTCTCCAAACCCATCAGACGTTCACACGCTCCGACGCCCAGGTCGGGGATCATCGGCAACAACGAACTGGATAGGTGACCATGTCGGCAGCAGTCGAGCTTTCAGGAGTCTCAAAACACTTCGACGACTTTGTGGCTGTTGACGACATCTCCCTCGAGATCGGAGAGGGGGAGTTCTTCTCGCTCCTCGGCCCGTCCGGGTGTGGTAAGACGACGACGCTTCGCATGATCGCCGGGTTTGAGTTCCCGACCATCGGATCGCTGAGAATCCGTGGCAGAGAGATGGGGTTGCTCCCACCGAACGAGCGGCCCGTCAACACGGTGTTCCAGTCGTACGCATTGTTCCCGCACATGTCGGTGGAGGAGAACGTCGGGTTCGGGCTCCTGATGAGGAAGGTTGCCAAGGACGAGATCAACACTCGTGTCAAGCATGCTCTCGATCAGGTCCAGCTGGCACACCGCGCACAAGCCCGACCGAAACAACTCTCGGGTGGTCAGCGCCAGCGCATCGCCCTTGCTCGTGCGTTGGTGAACGAGCCTGCCGTGTTGCTCCTTGATGAACCCCTTGGCGCTCTCGACCTCAAGCTACGACAATCGATGCAGATCGAGCTCAAGGAGCTTCAGGACCGCGTCGGCATCACGTTCATCTATGTGACCCATGACCAGCAGGAGGCCCTCACGATGAGTGACCGCATCGGGGTCATGAGCGCGGGCAAGCTCCTCCAGGTCGATGATCCAAAGAGCTTGTATGAGCGTCCCCGCTCTCGATTTGTCGCCGACTTCATCGGGGAGATCAACCTTGTGGACGCCAAGGTGGCGGGCGCAGGGACCGTCGAGCTCGGCGGTGGGTTGCAGGTTGCCGCCGAAACGAGCGCAGCGACCGGGAACGCGGTGACGATCGCCATCCGACCGGAACGAATCGGTCTCCATCCAACCGATGGTCAGGCACCGTCGGGGTTCAACGTCGTCGAGGGTACGGTCGAGCGCAAGGTCTATCACGGCGACTTCTACTTCTATCTCATTGACACGCCTGCGGGGCCCCTTGAGGTCAAGGAGGAGAACCGGCCGAGCGTTCGCCAATTCGAGGTTGGTGATCGGGTCCTTGCCGCCTGGAACCCGATCGCAGCCACCGTCATGGAGGAGTGAGGGTGGCAAGGAACCCCAAAGGCGCCCCCGTCGAAGCCGCATCGCCCGAGCTTGAGCGGGACGCGCTCCGGGCCGATGCACGCCGTGGAGTCCTGATTGCGTCCCCCTCACTCATCTACCTCATCCTCTTTTTCGCCATACCGCTTGGCATCGTGTTTGTCTACTCGTTCGCCACACGATCAAGCACGGGACTCACCCTGCTCGAGGGCTGGAACCTTGACAGTTACCGGAGACTCTGGAGTCCACTCGTGGGAGAGATCGCGTTCCGATCACTGCTCCTTGCGACGATCACAACCGCCATCTGCCTTGTGGTGTCCTACCCACTTGCGTACTACATGGCGACGAGGACCGCCAGCGTCCGCAACCTGTTGTTCATTCTCGTGATGATTCCGTTCTGGTCGAATTTCCTGGTTCGTACCTACGCGTGGCGGGTTCTGCTCGGGCCGGACGGACCCATCTCCCAGATCTCCCAGCTGCTTGGGGGCGAACCGGTCCGGATTCTGTTCACGAGCACCGCGATCCTCATCGGGCTGGTGTACGGGTTCCTCCCGTTCATGGTTCTCCCGCTCTACGCGGCCCTTGAACGGATGGACTGGAGCCTCATCGAGGCGGGCCGTGATCTCTACGCAACAGGGTGGACCGCGTTCCGACGGATCACGTTCCCGATCTCGATGCCGGGTGTCATTGCCGGATCAATCCTGGTCTTCATCCCAACACTCGGTGCGTACGTCACGCCAGCCATTCTTGGGGGTGCCAGGACCACACTGCTCGGTGATTACATCGTCAGCCAGTTCCTTGCCGCACGGAATCAGCCGTTCGGCTCGGCGCTGTCGTTCATGGTGCTTGCCGTGATGCTGATTGCGACCGTCGTCTATTTCCGTACGGGGGCGAAGAATCTATGAGCATCGGCATCCGCCCCAAGAGCCCTGCAGAACGACTGCTCGCCGTCAACGCGTGGGTGGTGTTTGCGTTCCTGTACGCACCGATCCTCGTGCTGGTCGGATTCTCGTTCAACGACAACAGCAATGTCGGGATCTGGACCGAGTTCTCGTTCCGGTGGTACGGCGAGATGTGGCACAACGCACCGGTGATGAACGCGCTCAAGGTCTCGATCATTGTTGCGACGATCTCGACCGTCGTGTCGACCGTCCTGGGCACGGCGACCGCGGTTGCTCTCGAACGCTACCGGTTCCGTGGTCAACGGCTCTATGACGGACTCGTGTACATGCCAGTGATCATCCCCGACGTCACCATGGCCGTGATGATGCTGCTGTTCTTTGCCCAGATGTTTCGTATGACCGGTGGGGTCGGGTTCACGTTCGGGCTCGTCACCATCTCCCTGAGCCACATCGCGTTCAGTATCTCGTTTGTTGCGATTGTTGTCCGGGCCCGTCTTGGCCAACTGGACCCGTCCCTTGAGGAGGCTGCCGCAGACCTCTACGCTGGTCGATGGATGACGTTCCGCAAGGTGACCCTCCCCTTGATCGCCCCGGCGGTGGCCGGGGGTGCCTTGCTCGCCCTCACGCTGTCCCTCGATGACGTCGTGGTGACGAGTTTTGTCTCGGGACCGGGCACCACCACACTCCCGGTCTACGTCTTTGGGATGGTCAAGCGCGGGGTCACGCCACTCATCAACGCCGTATCCGTGGTGATGCTGGCTGCCTCAATGGTTCTGGTGGCGATCTCGCTGGTGTTCCAACGTGAACGTGGGGGAAGATCCGCCTCGGGGGATGCATGACGATGCCCCGGGCCTGACAAGATAAAGGAATGAACATGATCAAGAAGGCAGCACTCACGATTGCCGCACTTGCGCTTGTGGCGACTGCCTGTGGCGGAGGAGCGAAGGAAGCCGTTTCAGCCGCAAGCTGTGAGCCCGGGCAGGTGGACGGCAATCTCAACTTGTACAACTGGTCCGAGTACATCGATCCAGAACTGCTCACCGCGTTCGAGACCGAGTACGGGGTTGACGTGATTGAGACGTTCTTCGAGTCGAACGAAGCGATGCTGTCGCAGATCCAGTCGGGTGTGTCCTATGACCTGATCGTGCCATCGGACTACATGGTCAACATCATGATCGCCGAGGGTCTCCTCGTTGAGCTGAACAAGGATGCGATCCCCAACTTCGCCAACATGGACCCCGATTTCCTGACGCTCCCGTACGACGAGGGAGCGAGATACTCAGCGGCGTACCAGTATGGAACCACGGGCCTCGGGGTCAACACGGCGGTGGTGGGTGAGGACTTTCCCGAAAGCTGGGCCCTCCTGTTTGACCCGGAGCTGACGGCGAACTTCCCAGGTGGCGTGTCGGTGCTCAACGATCCGCGGGAGACGATGGGTGCTGCCCTGATGTATCTCGGGTACTCGTTGAATGACACCAACCTCGACCACCTTGATGAGGCAGTGGCGGTGGTGCAGGCAGCCAGGGCCAACATCGCCACGTTCGAATCTGATCAGTACGACGAAGCACTCGTGTCGGGACTGGTTGCCGTGACACACGGGTATTCGGGAAACATGATCCTCGCGATCGATGCCGTGGACAACGCTGACGATTACGTCTACATCCTCCCTGAAGAAGGTGCGACGTTGTGGGTCGACAACATGGCCATCCCGGCCAACGTGTCGTCCGTGTGTACCGCTCATACGTTCATCAACTTCATCCTTGACGCTGAGAACGGTGCAACCCTGACGAACTGGACGTATTACGGAAGCCCGAACCTCGCGGCCGTGCCGTTCATCGATGAGGAGATCGTTGAGTTCTACGCCAACACGGACTCGGTGCACACCGAGGTCATCCAGGACCAGGGTGAGTACGAGATCAACTTCACGGACGCGTTTGCCAGGGCGAAGAGCTGACCGAATCAATGGTGGAGGGGGATGGCCGTCGGTCATCCCCCTCGTTCACCGGGTACCCCAGTTGTAGGTCTGTTTCTCGAGACTCATGTAGGTGAAGATCTCGCTGCCGACCACACCAGGGATCGATCGGACCTGGTTCATGATCGCCATCAGACCAGCCATGTCCGCAGCAACCACCTCGATCATCACGTCAAACCGTCCTGCAACCACCACGACGTAGTCGACCGCATCGATCTCGGCGATCCGCTGCGCGGTGCTGTCAAGATCCCCGTCAACGGTCAAACCTGCCATGGCCTGGACGTTGAATCCGAGCGTGGTCGGATCCGTCACGGCGACGATCTGCATCGCACCCTCATCGATGAGGTGCAGGACCCGTTGCCGGACTGCTGCTGGGGAGAGGCCCACGAGCGGTCCCAGCTTGGTGAACGACATGCGACCGTCGGATTGAAGATGGTTGATGATCGCCTTGTCCGTGTCGTCGAGTTTCATCGGGTCACCTTCGCCAGCGATCGGCCGGGAGCGGGTTGACCGGCATCATCACCACCGTCAAGCTCCTCGGTGATCTCGTCTGCTTCGTGGAGGAGCTGCAACAACACGGGACGCACGGCCGCAGCCGTTGTGAGAGTCATGCGGTCTCCATGGGCCGTTTCAGCGTCGTGGACATGGGCAGAACACCTGATTGAATATAGTTTGTGGCGGCGGTCGATGCGCATCAAATCGATTGTGGTACGTCCAGATTTCAGCGTTTCGCTTGCCCCTGACGCCCACATCGGTGATACTGGCGAAGTATGGGTGGCATTGAGTACCGAGTGGTTGAGGGTGTCTTTGCCGAGGCGATGGTTGAGCTCGAACGCTTGTGCTTCCCGACCCTTGGACCGGCAGACCTGATCACCGTCAAGGGCGTCCTGTTACAGGAGAAGATCTTTCCGGAAGGTGCGTACGTGGCGCTCGACGGCGATCGAGTGGTCGGCATGGGGTCGGGAATCTTCGTTGATTACGACATCGATCAACCGCAACATGATTTGGTGACCGTTGCCGGAACGGAGGGCGTCGAGAACCATGACCCGGACGGGGAGTGGTACTACGGAATCGATCTCGCGGTCCATCCCGAGTACCGGGGCCGAGGGATCGCTTCAAAGCTGTATCAGCTGCGCAAACAGGTGGTGATCGACCACAATCGGCGCGGCATCATCGCCGGCGGGATGATCCCCGGGTATGCGAACCACAAGCACGAGATGACGGCTGCCCAGTACGTCGAGGAAGTTGTTGCTGGTCGATTGGTCGACCCGACCCTGACGGCACAGCTTCGCAACGGGTTCGAGGTACGGGGGGTGATCGCTGACTACGTGGATGACCCCACCGTGGACAACTGGGCGTCGTTCATTGTGTGGTTCAATCCTTGGTACCGGGAAACCGACGCTTGACGATGACCAAGAGCCACAACGCACAGGACACCTGCCGTATGCGCATTGACAAGGCACGCCCATGAATCTCATGACCGCAACGCGTTCCCCCCTGTGGTGGGATGCGGTGGAGGCCAGACCGACCCGTCCCGCTGTGACGGCGGACACCGATGCAAACGTGGTGATCGTTGGGGCAGGGTTCACCGGACTGTGGTGTGCGTATCACCTTGCCGGCATTGACCCCTCGCTCAGAATCGTGGTGCTTGAGGCGAACCATGTCGGGTTTGGAGCGAGCGGGCGCAACGGAGGGTGGTGCCATGCGGCGTACCCCCTCGGGCACGGTCAACTCGCCCATGATCACGGGAAGGACGCAGCCCTCAGACACATGAACGCCCTCGCTGCCAGTGTCGATGACATCGGACACATCGCCCGGGTCGAAGGGATCGAGTGTGACTACGACAAGGGTGGGATCGTCTCGGTTGCCAGACTCCCGTTCCAGGACCGGTACGCCCGGGACGAGGTCGACAGCTCAATCGCCCTCGGGGTCAGCCCTGACGACATCGTGTACCTCTCCCGTGAGGAGGCCAGGGCACGACTGAACGCGACGAACGTCCTGAGCGGGGTGTGGTACCGCCATGGTGCAGCGATCCAGCCGGCCAAACTGGTGCATGGCCTTGCCCGAGCTGCCGAGTCGCGGGGCGTCACGATCCATGAGTCATCCCCCGTCACGGCCATGCGCCAGAACGGGGTCACGACGCCAGGGGGTGTGATCTCTGCTGATGTGACCGTTCTGGCGACCGAGGGGTTCGGAAGCCAGCTCCCTGGTCGAAAGCGGATCGTGGTCCCCCTCTACTCGCTGATGATCGCCACCGAACCCCTGGCAGACGCGGTATGGGAGGAGATTGGTCTCGCCAATCGGGAGACGTTCGCTGACTTTCGGAATCTGCTGATCTACGGCCAGAGGACGGCTGACGGTCGACTGGCGTTTGGTGGCAGGGGGGCACCGTACCACTTCGGTTCCAGGATCTCTCCTTCCTTCGACGCCCCGGACGGGGTGCACACCGAACTGATCCGTGTTCTCCTCGAGTTGTTTCCTTCCTTGAACGACGTTGCGCTGACCCATCGTTGGGGAGGGGCGCTGGGAGTCTCACGCGACTGGCGGCCATCCGTCACGTTTGATCGCGCAACCGGGTTGGCGGTGGCCGGGGGGTACGTTGGCGACGGTGTCGCAACCGCCCAGCTTGCCGGCCGGACCCTGGCCGAGCTGATTGCCGGACAGGACACCGAACGGACGACGTTGCCGTGGGTGGCGCACGAGTGGCCATCCTGGGAGATTGAGCCCCTTCGTTGGATCGGGATCAACGCGGGATTGGCCCTGGCCAAACAAGCCGACCGGCGTGAGGAACGACGCAACCAACCATCGAAACTTGCCGATCTGGGGAACTGGCTGCGTGGCAAACGCTGGTAGCGAGCCCCCACCACAAACAGAAACGGCCGCTTCCGAAGGAGCGGCCGTTCCCGTTTGTTGGGTCAGTGGGTTGGCTCAGAAATCCGCTTCCTGCCGCAACCCAAACGCTGGGTGACGGAGGCGGGAGAGCGCCTGCTTCTCAAGGGAACGAACCCTTGTTGGGCCGAGATCGAGGTGCTTGCCGATCTCCTCGTGGGTACGAGGCTGGCCGTCTTCGAACCCGACGCGCTTCGAGAGGATGTACGCCTCCCGCTCCGGGAGCCGATCAATCGCTTCGCGCAGCGCCTCAATGGTTGAGAGCCGCTCGGACTCGCGAACCGGATCGTCCTCATCATCATGGGCGACGAAGTCACCGAGAACGGCGCCGTCCTCACCCACGGGGGACTCGAGCGACACGGAGTCCGCCACGAGCTGTGCCTCAAGCACCTGATCCAAACGCAGACCCGACTCCTCGGCAAGCTCCTCGGAGCTGGGCTCGCGGCCGAGCTCGGAGAGGAGACGGTTCCGTGTCCCGTTGAGGGTCAGGAGCGTGTCGTGGAGCGAGTTGGGGAGACGAACGGTCCTCGACTTCTCGGCAACGGCACGCTGCATCGCCTGGCGGATCCACCA
>CAZULI010000047.1:0-9959 GCA_964621095.1 uncultured Acidimicrobiaceae bacterium
CTTCCATGGGCACACGGTCTTCTCGGACGAGTCGGCAAAGTACTCCGGTCTGATCGTGTCCGGGGGGAAGTAGTGGTTTCCCTCAACCACGATGGTTTCGTCACTTTCGGCGATGACCACGCCGTTCCAAACTGCCTGCACGATCGCGATCCTCCTGCTGCGTTCATTTTGTCCAACGAACCATCGATCCAACCCATTCCCGGGACTCGCCCTGGCAACCCCGCACCATCAACGGCAGGGCCCGATGAGGGAGATCAGACCACCTTGGGGAGGAACCTCCATGGGACCGCTGACCGGTACGCGCGGTAGCCAGGGACGATGACCACAAGCATCTCCTCCTCCCGACTGGTCTTTGCCATGAAAAAGATGAAGAAGATGAGGCCGGTGATGGTGCCTGCCGTATTGGCGTACGCAAGACCGGTCCCGATGGTGAAGGCGATGATGCCTGCGTACATGGGATGGCGGACGAACCGGTACGGACCCGTGTCGATGAGTCTGGCTCCTGCAAGCGGTCGCGGGAACGGGGAGACCTGAAACCGGTGCTCAAGAACCGACCAGAGCGATACCCCTGCCCCGATCAGGGCGAGGAGAAGACCCGTTGATCGCACGTAGATCACACCAGCAAACTCGGGGAACGGTTCGCCGACGATCAGGGCAACAAGAAAAAAGACAAACAGGACCGCTTGGGCGACGACCCACCCGACCCCCAACGGCTGCTGTTCTGGATCTAAATATGAGTCATCTTGACTAAGATTACTTGGCATAAACCATCTCACGGTAGTGTTGGAACAGGGGATCGACACGCATCAGACCGTCACCAAGGGGAACCATGAATCTTGAGACATTCACCAAACGAGCACAGGAAGCACTGGCCGCTGCATCGGACCTCGCCACGCGGTCAAACCATCCGTCGATCACACCGACACACCTCCTCGCTGGTCTCTTCTCCCACCCCGACAGCATCGTGTACTCCATCGTCAACAGGGTAGGTGCCCGACCCGGTGATGTTCGGGCATCCCTTGACGCCCTCCTCAACGACGAACCGCGCATCCACGGTGGGTCCGCACCGTCACTCTCCCCCGCATCCGTCTCGATCCTTGATGAAGCGGACCGCCAACGCGCCCTCCTTGGGGACCAGTACACCTCGGTTGATCATGTGCTGATCGCCCTCGCCGGGTCCGACTCCCGGGTGGGTGAGATGCTCCGTTCGGCAGGGGTCTCCCCCGGTGCGATCACCGGCATCCTCAAAGAGGTTCGTGGGTCACAACGCATCACCTCCCAAACCCCCGAGGACACGTTCGCCCCCCTTGAACAGTACGGGCGCGACCTCACCGCCGACGCACGGGCCGGCACCCTCGACCCGGTGATCGGTCGCGATGACGAGATCCGCAGAGTGATCCAGGTTCTCTCCCGCAGGACCAAGAACAACCCCGTCCTCATCGGGGAACCGGGAACCGGCAAGACGGCGATCGCCGAAGGGCTCGCCCAACGCATCGCGGATGGCGATGTTCCCGAGAGCCTCAAGAATCGTCGGCTGATCGCGCTCGACATCGGGGCGATGATCGCAGGCGCCAAGTACCGGGGGGAGTTCGAGGAACGGCTCCAGGCCGTGCTGAAAGAGATTGTTGCGTCGGAGGGTCGGGTCATCACGTTCCTCGATGAGATGCACACCATCGTCGGGGCCGGGGCGGCCGAGGGATCCATGGATGCGTCCAACATGCTCAAACCCCTCCTCGCACGGGGGGAGCTCCGCATGGTTGGGGCGACCACGCTCGATGAGTACCGCAAGTACGTCGAGAAGGACGCGGCCCTCGAGCGACGGTTCCAACCCGTCATGGTCGAAGCACCGTCGGTTGAGGACACGATCGGGATTCTGCGCGGTCTCAAGGAACGGTATGAAGTGCACCACGGGGTCCGCATCACCGACGCTGCCCTGATCGCTGCTGCGACCCTCTCGGATCGGTACGTCACCGCACGACATCTCCCGGACAAGGCGATCGACCTCATCGATGAGGCCGCATCCAAACTCAGGATCGAGATCGACTCGGTTCCCGATGAGATCGACACGCTCCAGCGCAGACAACGCCAGCTCGAGATCGAGCGGCAGGCCCTCGGCAAGGAGGAGGACGAGGCGTCCGCGACACGCCTTGAGATCATTGCGGTCGAACTCGCGGAGCTCAGCGAGAGCCTCAGCGCCCTCATGGCCCACTGGCAACTCGAGAAGGACTCGATCGAAGCCATCCGGGCCTCAAAGCAAGCCATCGACGACACGCGGACAGCGTCCGAGCGGGCGGAACGTTCGGGCGACCTCGAGAAAGCGGCGGAACTCCGCTACGCGACTCTCCCAACACTTGAGCGCGAGCTCGCCGATCGTCAGGCGGGGCTTGACGAGCTGCAGGCCACAACGAAGATGCTCAAAGAGGAGGTTGACGAGGAGGACGTCGCCGAGGTTGTCAGTCGCTGGACCTCCGTCCCCGTCTCAAAGCTCCTTGAAGGAGAGATGCACAAACTGGTCCGCCTGGAGGAACATCTCCACGAACGGGTCGTTGGACAGGATGCCGCGGTTTCTGCGATCTCAAACAGTGTTCGTCGGGCCCGTGCGGGTCTGTCGGATCCGAACCGTCCCATTGGATCCTTCCTGTTCCTTGGGCCAACGGGGGTCGGCAAGACCGAGCTCGCCCGCGCCTTGGCCGCGTTCCTCTTCGATGATGAGCGCGCCATGGTGCGCATCGACATGTCCGAGTACATGGAGCGACATGCCGTCAGCCGGCTGATCGGTGCACCCCCCGGGTATGTCGGGTACGACGAAGGCGGTCAACTCACCGAAGCGGTCCGGCGTCGCCCATACTCGGTCCTCCTCCTTGATGAGGTTGAGAAAGCCCATCCGGATGTCTTCAACACGCTGTTGCAGCTCCTCGACGACGGTCGGCTCACCGACGGTCAGGGACGCACCGTGGACTTCACGAACACGGTGTTGATCATGACGTCAAACCTCGGGTCCGAGCTCATCGACCCCGATCTCGACGACGCCCTCGTTGAGCAACGGGTGATGGAGGCCGTCGGGCGCCACTTCCGGCCTGAGTTCATCAACCGGATCGACGACACGATCGTCTTCCACAAGTTGACCCGTGCCGACCTTGCGCGCATCGTGACGATCCAGTTCAGGGTGCTCAAGAGCCGTCTTGCATCACGTGGGATCGATGTCGACCTCACAGAGGCCGCAGGCGTCTGGCTTGCCGACCACGGGTACGATCCGGCGTTTGGTGCAAGGCCACTCAAGCGGCTGATACAGACGGCGATCGCCGACCCGATCGCCACACGGATCCTTGAGGGACGGGTCCCTGATGGATCCCGCATCCTCATCGACACCGAGGGGAATGAACTGACGTTTCAGGTCACGGGCGTGGAGACCTGATCGAGCGCACACCAGATATCATCGCCACCGATGGCCAGACGACTTCTCCCGATTGCTGTGGTGCTGTTGCTCGCCTCGGCCTGTGCCGGTGCGAGCACCCCGACCACGGTCAGCTCCTCAACGACGTTGCCGACACCGTTGACGACTCTGGCTCCGCATTCACCGGAATCCACCACCACGACAGCGGGGGAACCAACGACCACGACCACGGTCCCCCCACCGACGAATACGTGCGTGGTCGGGCCAACCACCTCCGTTGAGGGGTACACGCAGGGGTGCAAGGTGCTTGGCTTCGAGATCCTCGCCCCTGCCGAGGTCGACCCTCAGGCGCTGTGGCAGGTATCTGACCGGATCTTCAACATGCTCCTCGAACGGCCTGACCTCGCCACCGCGGTGGCAGATGCCGGGATCAACGCTCGTGTTGTCAGCGAGGGGAAACAGCTGCGCGGCCTCCCGGAGTTCGGGGACCTCTACCGCCTCTACCCGGGAACCGACTGGGATCGGGTGGGGCGGTCGTTTCCGGGGACCGACCTCATCCCCTTGGTGGTTGGTGCTGAGGAGAACCTGTTGTGCCTTGACGGCGACCGGTACGACGGTGACGACCAGTTCGTGCGAGCGTTCGCCCTCACCATCCGTCGATTCGGCATGACAAGGGTCGACCCCGGCACCGACGCACGCATCGAGCAGGCGTACTCCATGGCGATGGCACAGCGCCTGTGGGTGAACACACTTGCCGAGATCAACTCGGATGAGTACTGGGTTGAGGGGACCCAGAGCTACTTCGATGTCAACCTCGAGGAGCCTGACGATCGTCCCCCGAACTCCTCCCACAACCAGGTCGACACGCGGGAGGAACTCCGCCGCTACGACCCGATGCTGTTCGAGATCGCCCGCTCGGTGTACGGCGACACCACCTGGCGTCCCACCTGTCCGTGAGCCAACGGTTCTGCGGCCTGCATCCGAGTTCGCACGCAGACGATGGAGCGGGGAGCAGGCGTCGCTTGGCCTAGCATGGGTCGATGCCCGTCACGACCAGCACGGCGATCGAAGCCACCCGCCAGCGGCTGATCTGGACCCTCTTTGCCGGTAACGCCATGGGGTCAACCGCGTACATCGGCATCGCAACCGTGTCGGCGCTGATCGCTGACGAGATCACCGGATCGACGTCGTTGTCGGGTCTCCCTGGTGCCATCGGAACCCTCGGGGTTGCCGTGGGTGCCGCAGCCGTCTCCTGGAGCAGCTACCGCCGCGGTCGACGCATGAGCTTCGCGGTTGGGTACGCCATCGCGGCCGTTGGTGCGTATCTCTCAGCTCTCTCGCTTGGCTCCTCCAACTTCCTCATGCTGCTGGTTGGCATGGCGGCGATCGGCATCGGACGGAGCGTCGGCCAGCTCGCCCGCTACGCCGCTGGTGACATGCGGCCAGAGGACCGGCGTGCAAGCGCCATCAGCCTCATCATCTGGGCGGCAACGATTGGAGCCATTGTCGGTCCGCCATTGATCGGACCAACGGGTTCCCTGGCGCTTGCCGCAGGGTTCAATGAACTCGTCGGACCGGTTGCGGTCGCGGTCCTCGGGTTTGCCCTGGCGGCCGTCCTCATGGTGATCGGCCTCAGACCCGACCCCATGGAACTCGTCGTCAACGACGAACACGACGGCAGCGATGGACCCACGAAATCCGTCCGGGAACTGCTTGGATCCCCGATCGTCCAAATCAGCGTCGCCGCGATCGTCATGAGCCAGGTGGTGATGGTCGTTGTCATGGTCATGACCCCCATCCACATCCGGGCGTTCGACGGGTCCCTCACGACGATCGGCTACGTGATGATGGCCCACACCCTCGGCATGTTTGCGTTCGCCCCCATCACCGGCTGGTTGATCGACCGGTTCGGTGCCACACGCATGATCATCGGGGCGGTGATCGTGTTTCTCGCCTCATGCCTCATTGCCATGACTGCCACAGCGGCCGAGACCTCGATCCTCCTCGTAAGCATGTTCCTGCTCGGCATCGCTTGGAACTTCGGGTTCGTTGCCGGAAGCACGCTGCTCCAAACCGGCCAGACCGCCACCAACCGGCTCAAACTCCAGGGGGTGGCCGACACGACGGCGTGGATCGCAAGTGCGGCTGCCTCCGCAGGGTCTGGGGTTCTCCTCAGTGCAACCTCGTTCCAGACGCTTGCGCTCACGGGGGCCGTCATCGCCCTCATCCCCCTGATCCCCCTCGTCCGCCACACCCTCACACCGGCGCTGTAGGGCCACCATGTTCCGCCGGTACGCCAAAGGGGTCAGAGCAGCGGTCGCCAAGACTCCGGCGACCCGCAACCGGGTGGTTGATGGCTGGCGGGTCGTTGCCCTCTTCCTCGTCGTGTTCGGCCACTGGATCTCCGCCTCGATCTGGGTCCAGGGGGACGGAACCGTCGTGGCATCCAACACGCTTGAATGGATTCCCGGAGCTGGCTACCTGACGTGGATCTTCCAGGTCATCCCCATCTTCTTCATCGTCGGGGGGTACGCAAATGCGGCTGCTCTGAGCCGGAACCCACCGGACATCCGAACGTGGATCACTCTTCGCGCCAGACGGCTCTACACACCGGTTGTCCCCCTCGTCCTGGTCTGGGTGGTGATCGTCCTCGCGCTTCGGGGATCCATCGATGACACCATTCTCCACGCCGGAACCTTGTCCGCAACCATGCCGGTCTGGTTCATCGCCGTCTATCTGAGTATCAGCGCGCTTGCGCCCCTGACGTTCCGGTGGTGGCGGCAGAGCGGTCCGTGGTCGGTCGGACTCCTCGCCGTTGCCGCCATCGGCGTCGATGTCGTCCGGTTGGGACTCGGGGTCGAGGTACTCGGATGGATCAACTTCGTTCTTGTGTGGGCGTTTGTCCATCAACTTGGGTACGTGTGGTACGACCGGGACCGGGTCGGGGTTGTGGCAAGGCCGATGACCGGGATCGGTCTGATGGTGGTTGGTTTGGCAACCCTCTGGGGGGTGACCACCCTCGGCTGGTACCCAACTGCGATGGTGACCATTCCGGGCCAGGGCATGAGCAACATGACCCCACCAACGTTTGCCAACGGGCTCCTCGCCATTGCGCACGGAGGGCTGATGATCGCAACGATGTCGGCCGTCAGGAAGCTGGTCGCACGGGACCGCATCTGGGGAACCATCGTTGCCGTCTCCGCATCGATGATGACCATCTACCTCTGGCACCTCACCGCGTTGTCCCTGGTGGGGGCGGCCGGCATCTTCCTGTTTGATGGCGCGCTGTTGTCGTTTGAACCCGGGACCGCCACGTGGTGGTGGCTGCGTCCAGCGTTTTTCCTGATCCTGGTGCTCGGAACCGTCCTGTTGGTTGGGATGTTTGCCCGGTTCGAGACGAACATCAATCAGCGACCAGGCCCAAGAAACCGGGGCGTCTGGTTCCTCGGGCTCCTCCTTGCCATCGGGGCGACAGCGACGATGGCGTTTGTGGGCATCGTGACGCGTCACGCAAGCGTGAACTGGTACATCCCCCTGATGACGGTGATTGCTGGCGGTCTCATCGGTGCGTACCCTTCACGGGTCACCAATCGTGACCCGTGAAGGGCGGCGTTCAACAAGATGCCGACCGTACCAGTCGGCGCCGGAGCGAAGGAACGATCGCTAGTTGTTCCGTGCTTCCAGCAGGGCGCGGATGCTCGACGCATCCCCACCGATGGCGAAGATGATCGCGACGATCTCGAGCATGATTCTCGTCCAGATCAGGTAGAACAACCCGAACAGTGGAACCATGATGATGCTGGCGAGGATCGTTCCAGCGTTGCCAGAGGCCAACCCCATGACGACGAAGACCAACACGACCAGACCGATCAAGGCCGTTGCCACGATGTAGATCAACTTGATGAACTTCAGCGTGATGTAGGACCCGAAACTGAAGTCGAACAAGGCACCGAAGAACCCCTTGGCGTCCTCAGTCGATACTTGGTCCATTGGGTTGGTCATGTCGTTCCTTTCGCTTGACATCGGTACGAACATAGCAGGAGTTGTGGCGTGGAGGAGATCATCGCCGGGGCCGAGACCTGCGGACTGAGTCCTCTATCCAGACCACCTGGCACGATCATCATCGACGCACCATTGCGGCCAACCAGGACCTTGGATCGGCTGGCGGGGGTCGTACCATCTATGCTGGCCGCATGATCATCAACCTGCCGGGGAGGGATCCGTACGAGATCGGCGTCTCGGGATCGTTCTTCGTCCCTGCGAGCCACTCCTCCATCGATCTCCCCGATACGGCTGATCTCTGGGCTCTGCCAGGGCTTGCGGACTGTCACGCACACGTTTCGATGAGTTCCCTCAGCGAGTTCGATGCAATCACCGATGCTTCGATGCGCCGGGAGATCCCTGTCAACACGTGGGCCCACCTCGACCATGGGGTGCTCCTCATCCTCGACAAGGGTGGCAAGAGTGACACGACCCTCGTGACGCTTGACCACGATGCCGACCTCCGACCGTACACGGAGGTCGCCGGCTCGATGATCTCACCCCCCGGTGGGTATTACGGCAACGGGTTCGGGACCGAGGTTGAACCGGACGACCTCGTCGAACACATCCGCACCACGGCCAAGACCCGGGGTGGCTGGGTGAAACTCGTTGGGGACTGGCCACGTCGGGGCCAGGGGCCGGTCAACAACTGGCCTCTCGATGTCCTCACCGAGGCGGTGAAGGTGGTCCACGACGCCAACGCCAGGGTCGCGATCCACTCAATGGCGTACTCGTCCGAGGACGCCGTTGCGGCCGGGGTCGACTCAATCGAGCACGGGCCGTTCCTGACCGAACACGATCTCAAGGTGCTGGCGGAGCGTGGTGGCGCCTGGGTTCCCACCATCGTCAACATGTTGGCGCTCCGGGAGATGCTCGGCGCCGACTCCTCTGGCGGGAAGCTGTTCACCAAAGGGCTCGAACGCATGCGTGAGAACCTCCCCCTCGCTGAAGCCCTCGGGGTCACGGTTCTGGCGGGGACCGACATGGCGGTTCGCCAGGGAGAGGTCGCCAAGGAGGCGGTCCGGCTCAAGGAGTACGGTCTGTCGGATGCCGCGGCCACGGCAGCGACATCAACCGCCGCCTACCGCTACGTCGGTCGACCCGAACAGCCCACGGTTGGTGGCGAGGCGGACGTGGTCTTCTTCCGGGAGAACCCGTTCGAACAGGTGGAGGCACTTGCACAACCAGCGCTCATCATGCGACGGGGTCGGGTCGTGAGGTCCACCCTTGGGTGAGGCGCTGTACCGACGCGACGGGGACGTCTTTGTGCCAACCAGACACGTTCGGGGGCCCTGGAGCTACGACCACTGCCACGGTGGGCCACCGTTTGGCCTCCTCACCACGCTTCTCTCCCAGGAGCGGCCCGACATGGGGATGACACGAACCATGATGGACATCCCCGGTCCGATCCCGATCGTCCCGTGCCGGGTGGAACTCGAAACCATCCGGCAAGGCAGAAGAATCGCCCAGCTCGGCGCGACCCTCGTGGGGCTCGACGGAACCCCCTACGCCCGTGCAACGGCGTGGTTGATGCGGATCGACCCGACGGTGGTCCACGAAACCAATGTGGAACGGGACCCCCCGCCGCCCCGGGAGACCGGAACCCCGACCGTCATGAACTTCTGGGGGGAGGCCGGTGATTTTCCCCAGGCGGTTGAGATGTGGGGGGTCGAAGGGACACCGTTTGGTGGGGGTCCGGCAACGGTGTGGATGCGCCTCCCCATGCCGATCATCGAGGGGGAGCCATCAAACCCGTATGCGTTTGCGGCTGCGATGGCGGATTTTCCCAACGGGATCTCATCCTTGGCGCCGATCAGAGAGCTCATCTGTGTGAACACGGACGTCACCGTGTACTTCGGTCGCGCCCCCGTCGGTGAGTGGATCGCGCTGCGGTGCCAGACAAATTCTTCAGGATTGGGACTAGGCATGAGCGATTCGTTGTTATACGATGCAAACGGATTCGTCGGGACAGCGAACCAGTCGATTTTCTTTGACTCGCCACCCGCCGGGAACTAGAGAAGGTCTCCGAGCGTCTTACCTACGAACCCTCTTGAAGAACCACCAAACCTTCGGCACGCCCTCTCTCATGCTGGCAGTCGAAGATGGAAACTATGTGAAGGAATTCACAACATGACTGCACGTACATCAATGACACCAACCGAGGTCGGCGACAGCCTGACCACGTATCTCACCGATATTGCAAACCACGAACTCCTGACCGCCGACGACGAGGTCGATCTCGCCCAGGCGATCGAAGCCGGCCGTGACGCCGAGGAGAAGCTTGCAGCCGGCAACGTCAAGGGTGCCGAGAAGGTCAAGCTGCAGCGCACCGTTCGCAAGGGCAAGGAAGCCAAAGACCGGTTTGCTCAGGCAAACCTGCGTCTTGTCGTCTCCCAGGCCAAGCGGTACCGGTCCCAGTACGGGATCGAGTTCGTCGATCTCATCCAGGAAGGCAACCTGGGCCTCATCAGGGCGGTCGAGAAGTTCGACTGGCGCAAGGGGTTCAAGTTCTCCACGTACGCCA
>CAZULI010000048.1:0-9871 GCA_964621095.1 uncultured Acidimicrobiaceae bacterium
CGATCAGTGACGGCCCCAACGACACAGCACCGCGCTACTCAGTTGACGGGGTCCTGGCGTATCTCCGAGCGCCCGATGATGCAACCCCGCCCCAGTTGGCGATTCGTGGGTCCGATGGCAATCCTCAGATGCTCCACACGTTCCCCCTGGGTGTCACCGAGTTCGCATGGTCGTGGGACGGAACCCGGATCGCGGCGGTCGTCCCCGAATACATTGATGGGTTCCCGACCGAGGAGGAACGCAACCGTGCTCCGAGAAGAATCTCCGACCCAGCGTTCCGATATGACAACAAGTCCTGGACGTACAACCGGCGGTCCCACATCTGGCTGATTGACGTTGCAACCGGTGACGCCGAACCGCTCACCTCGGGTGCCTGGTCCGAGACGCATCCTGCGTGGAGCCCCGATGACGGATCCATCTCGTATCTGACGGCAACGGATGAGCGGCGCTGGATCAACCCGGTTGGACAGGTCAGCACCGTTGACGTCGCCACCGGTTCAACGACGGAACGGACCCCGGTCGGGACGTGGCAATGGTGCGGGTACGCCGCCGATGGGACGCTCCTGGTCGCAGGCTCACCCGGTGAGCGGATCTCTCTCGATCTCGCGCAGTTCGCCCGTGTCGAACATGACGGGACCCTGACCAGCCTCGAACGCCTTGACCAGCACCTCGTGACGTCCGAACAGGTTGGGTCCGCAACCAGCCCGCGTCCACACAGCGGGGATCGCGTCGTCTGTCTCGTCCAGGACAAGGGATCGCAATCGGTGGTCGCCGTGACCGACCAGACAATCGAGACGCTCGTCGGTGGCGAGCGCGTCGTGACCGGGTATGCCGACATGGGGGAAGCGTCCGAGTGGGTGGTGACCATCTCAACACCCACGCAACCCGGTGAGGTCCACCGGATCGTCAACGGCGCCGAGACGATTCTCAGCGATCTCAACATGGAGTTCACTGCGGGGGCCGCGCTGGTGGAGCCCCACGAGTTTGTTTTTGATTCCGAGGGTGCGTCGATCCATGGGTGGGTGTATCTCCCCGAAGGTGACGAGCACGTCCCCGTGCTGTTCCACATCCATGGTGGACCTGCATCCCAGTACACGTGGGGGTTCTTTGACGAGTTCCAGGTGGCGGTGGATGCCGGGTACGGCGTGGTTGCCGTCAATCCGCGTGGATCATCGGGGTACGGGTACGACCATGTGGCAGCCAATCTGGGGACATGGCAGGAGGAGACGTCGCCCGACTTTCTTGATCTGTCGCGGGCGCCGTATGAGGCCGCAAAGCAGTTTCCCCGCCTTGATGTCGACCGCATGGGGATGATGGGCGGGTCCTACGGGGGGTTTGCAACCGCGATGATCACCTCCATGGACCAGAACTACCGTTCCGCGGTTGCTGAGCGTGGTGTGTACAACTGGATCTCGTTTGCCGGCACGTCCGACATCCCGAGTTTTGTGGAGCTGTATCTCGGAACGTCAGTGCCCGCCGAAACCTTGTGGGCCGCCAGCGCCCTGTCGCGAGCAGACAGGATCACGACACCGACACTCGTCGTGCACGCCGAGGATGACCACCGGTGCCCCCTCGAGCAAGGTCAGCAACTCTTCACTCGGCTCTACACGAACGGTGTTGAGACCGAGCTGGTGTTGTTTCCTCGCGGCGAGGGGCACGAGATGTCGCGCTCGGGAAAACCACGCCACCGTGTTGAGCGTTTCGAGGCCATCCTCGCCTGGCATGACCGGCACCTCAGAGAGCAGTGAGCGGCGTCGTCGCTCGCCGTTAGAGACAGCATTCATGCCAAACTACGACTCATGGAAGCCACTGAATACATTTGGATGGATGGCACCCTCATTCCATGGAACGATGCTCAGGTGCACGTCCTGTCACACGGACTCCACTACGGCACCGGGGCGTTTGAGGGCATCCGTGCGTATGAGACGGTCAACGGAACCGCGATCTTTCGACTCACCGACCACATGGAGCGTCTGAGACGCTCCTCCAAGGCACTCGGGATCCCGTTCGAGTACACCGTCAGCGAGTTGGTCGAAGCCGCCAAGGAACTGATGCGGGCCAACGAGCTGCGGTCGGGGTACATCCGGCCGGTCACCTTCTTCGGCACCGGCTCGATGGGACTCAACCCAGCCGGCGCCAACGTTCACATGATCATTGCTGCCTGGGAGTGGGGGACGTATCTCGGAGATGAAGGCGTCGCCAACGGGATCCGCGTGGCGGTGTCGGCGTGGCGTCGGATCGGCCAGAACGCGTTCATGCCGAACGCAAAAGGCACCGGTGGGTACATGAACTCCGTCCTCGCCAAGACAGCGGCGCTCAAGGCGGGGTATGACGAGGCGGTGCTGCTCAACGATGATGGTCTCGTTGCTGAGGGAAGCGGGGAGAACCTGTTCCTTGTCAGGGACGGAGTTTTCCACACACCGCCAACGTCGGCCGGTGTGCTTGATGGCATCACCAGGGCTTCGGTGACCCAACTCCTCGTGGAGGACGGCTACACGGTCAAGGAGTCGGCGATCACCCGAACTGATCTCTACTACGCCGATGAGGCGTTCCTCACCGGCACTGCAGCAGAGGTCACGCCGATCCGCGAGATTGATGACCGGCCCGTTGGTGATGGAAAACCAGGACCACTGACGCGCAGAGCCCAGGAACTGTTCATGGGCACCGTGAGCGGCAAACTCAACTTGCACCCGGAGTGGTGCGAGCACATCTAGATCGTTCCACATCTGCCGCCTTCTGATCGAGCGGCCGACAGGAGGCAACCGTGAAGATCGTCCGCATCGATGCCGACCCAGGGGACATCACGTACGGCACCGTTGAACCGGACGGGATTCGGCTCTATCACGGGTCCCCGTTTGTGCAATGGGAACGGACCGAGACCGTTCTTCCCATTACCAAGGTGAAACTCCTCGCCCCCGTCATCCCCACCAAGGTGATCGCGGTGGGGAGGAACTATGTGGACCACGCAGCCGAGATGAACGCCGAGGTTCCCACCCACCCCCTCATCTTCATGAAACCCCCAACGGCGGTGATCGGCCCGTTGTCGCCGATCAAGCTGCCGCCACAATCAGGTGAGGTGCACCACGAAGGTGAGCTCGCCGTCGTGATGGGTCGAGTTGCGAGAAACGTCCCGGCCGCCGAAGCAAGTTCGTACATCCTCGGGTACACCGCTGCCAATGATGTGACCGCGCGGGACCTCCAGCGGGCAGACGGTCAGTGGACACGAGCAAAGGGGTTTGACACGTTCTGCCCCCTCGGCCCTGCGATCGACACCGAGTTCGACCCCGCGGAGTCGCACTCCATCACCTGTACGGTCAACGGTGTGTTGCGCCAGGAAGGGCTGACAAGCGATCTCGTCTTCGACATCGGCGAGGTGGTCGAGTACGTGACCTCCGTCATGACCCTCCTCCCTGGTGACGTGATTCTCACCGGCACACCGGCTGGGGTCGGTCCGATCGTCGACGGGGATCGGGTTGAAGTGGAGATCGACGGGATCGGGACGTTGATGAACCCGGTGTTGTCAGCATGAGCGGTGCCGAACGGGAGGTTCGTGTCCGCTTTGCGCCTTCCCCCACGGGGTATCTCCATGTGGGGGCAGCCCGCACGGGACTCTTCAACTACCTCTTCGCCAGACACTTCGGCGGCACCTTCATCTTCCGGTCAGATGACACCGATGCCGAGCGATCAACGCCGGAGTTCCATGCCGACATCGTCGAGCACCTGCGGTGGCTCGGGCTTGATTGGGATGAAGGTGTCGAGGTTGGTGGCCCACACGGCACGTACCGCCAGAGTGATCGGTATGAACGCTACCGAGAGGTCGCGACGCAACTCCTTGAACGTGACCAGGCGTACTACTCGTTTGTGACCCCCGAACAGCTCGATGTGTTCAAGCAACGAGCGCAGAACGCCGGAACGTCACCTGCCTATGACGGGAGCCTGGAACCAGAACCTGCCCAGGTGGCCCAGCACATACGCGACGGACGCCCGGCAACGATCCGGTTCCGGGTACCACGGCCGGAGGTGTCGTTGTTCGAGGACCTGGTCCGAGGCGACATGGTGTTTGACAACAAGCAGGTGGATGACTTCGTCATCATGCGATCAGATTTCACCCCGACGTACCACTTGGCCTCAACGGTCGACGACGTCGATTACGGCATCACGCACGTCATCAGGGGGGAGGACCTCCTCTCGTCGACCCCCAAGCACATCCTCCTCACCAAAGCGTTGGGGGCCGAGCCTGCGACGTACGGTCACCTGTCACTCCTCATGGGTCCTGATGGCAAGAAGTTGTCCAAACGTCACGGTGATACCGCGCTCAACGCGTACCGGGAGGCCGGTTTCCTGCCAGAGGCGATGAACAACTATCTCGCACTTCTCGGCTGGTCACCCGGGGACGAAACCATCGTATCGATGGCCGAGTTGATCGAACGGTTCGACGGGACCTCGATCTCACGCAACCCCGCCGTCTTTGACCAGGGGAAGCTTGAGTGGATGAACGGGGTGTACATCCGGGAGATGCCGGCCGCCGAGTTCGCCGACGTCGCACGTCCCCTCGTTGAAGCCGATCTTGGCCGATCACTTTCGACCGAGGAGATGGCGTCTCTTGCAGAACTCGCCCCGCTGGTTCAGGAGCGGACGAAGCTCCTTCGTGAGATCCCGGAACAAGCAAGGCCGATCTTTGTTGCTCCCACCGAGTACGACGAGGCGTCCTGGTCCAAGGTGATGGAGACGCCCGAGGCGCCTGTCGCCCTCGACGGAGCAGCGGCAGCCCTTGAGGCGCTCGATGAATGGTCGACCGAGGCGATCGATGGGGCGCTCCGGGAGGTGCTTGAAACGCACGGTCTCTCCGCCCGCAAGGGGCTCCAACCGATCCGGTTGGCGGTCTCTGGCTCGACGGTCAGCCTGCCGTTGTTCGAATCGATCGCGGTTCTCGGAAGGGACGAGACACTGGCACGGATCCGTCGGGCACGCGATCTGCTGTCCTGATCCTGACGTTGCCAATACGGGGTGAGAGTTCGTATCCTTGCCATGCTTTCGGGGGTGGTGTAATTGGCAACACACCTGGTTCTGGTCCAGATATTGAGGGTTCAAGTCCTTCCCCCCGAGCGGTGCAACCCGAGTGTTGCGCACGGCCCCGTCGTCTAGCGGCCTAGGACGCTGCCCTCTCAAGGCAGTAGCGCCGGTTCAAATCCGGTCGGGGCTACCAACTTCTCAATGCCGCGTGCCCCCCTGCTCCTCGCTGTGCTCGTCGCGTCCCCCCGTTTCACGGGGGAAGGGTGTTCCGGTCTTCCGTCCTCCCGTTTCCCGTTCTTCCCTCCGCCCGCTTGCGGGGGAGGGGGGACGGTGTTCCGATTCTTCCGTCCTCCCGCTTGCGGGGGGACGCGGAGCGCAGCGACGCAGGGAGGTGTTGGTGCGGTTGGCCCTCCTGCTCCTCGCAACCGAGGGACGGATGGCAGGCCGGGGCTAGATGATCGCGGTGCCCCACACGGGGATGGAGGCGCCGTTGATGACCTTGGATTCCTTGCTTGCAAGGAAGTTGATGATGTCAGCGATCTCCTCTGGCTTGGGCCAGTTCACGTAGTCGGCGTACGGGAGGGCTGCCCGCGTGGCATCGGTGTTGATGACCGAGGGGAGGAGTGCGTTGCACGTGGTGTTCGTCTCGAGCAGTTCCGTGGCAACCGATTTTGCCAGGGCGAGGACACCGGCCTTGGCGACGTTGTACGCCGCCTGGCCCGCAGGGGCATCAAGGGCGTGTTTGGATCCCATCAGGATGATGCGCGCCCACTCCTTTGACACATGCGGGATGGCGGCACGTGTGGTGTTCCAGGCGGTGCGAAGGTTCAGATCAATCATCCGATCAAACCGGACATCGTCAGTCTCTGCAACATCACGACCCCCGGCCCAACCGCCGACGAGGGAGGCCATCACGTTGAACGGACCGTACGCATCTGCCGCCTCGGCCATGAACGATGCCACAGCGGTGGGATCGGACGCATCCACGCGGCGGATGAGGAGACGATCCTCGTCCTGGTTGACAGCGTTCTCGAGATCGGTGGCTTCCTCAGGGATCAGGTAGGTGGTTGCGACCTTGAACCCTCTCGCAAGCAGGAGTGGGATCAGACACCGACCGACGGATCCGGTGCCACCGGGAACGACAGCTACAAGGGTTGAACTCATGTGCCCACATTAGTGGATCGCGGCTCCACTCCGGTATGTCGATCAGCTTCGCGTGACCACAATGCCCACGGATGCGAGTTCCGGGAGGAGTTCACTCCCCGTTACCGCCTCGTTCATGGTCAACACCCCAGGCCGATCAACGACACCCCGGATGATGAGATCGGCCAGGGCCGTTGCGGGAAACGCGGTGGTGCGAGCAAGGGCGGTGAAGCCGTCCTGTTCGACATCTTCGATTTGCAGGGTTGAGCGAGCGCCTCCGGCCTCGACCCAGACCCTGACGAGGACGAGATCGGGTTCCCCCCGAGGTAGGGAGCGGTTGAGAGCTGCCAGGAGCACGCTGCGTGGGGCAACCCCCGTCTCGTCTGGGGTCTCGCTGAACATCCCCATCTCGAGCAGCGCACGAAAGATCCGTCCGTGACCAGGGAAGCGGAGCGTCTTGTACTCGAGGTCGGTCACCCGTCCAGCGTGGAGGTGGCCCATCGTCGAGGTTCCCCCCGCCGTGGAGAACGCCTCAAGCGGCCCCCATCCGTCCCACGGGACCGTCTCGAACCGTGAGAGAGGCTCCACGGTCGTGTACCGGCCGTCCTCAACGACTTCACATGGTTCGGCGTACTCGTTGATGAGGCCAGCCGCATTGAACGCAAGTTGGTACCCGAGCGCGCCAGTTGGCTGCTGGGGGAGAGCACCAACCCGGATCTGAACGCTGTCAATCGGCGCGTCCGTGCCCATCTCGGCCGTCACTTCATCGATCAACTGGGTTGCCATCACATTGGCAACCCCTGGTGCGAGCCCACAGTCGGGAACCACCATGATGCCAGCGGATCTGGCGTCACCATGGAGCATCTTCTGTTGGGCAACCACGGTCGGGTTTCCACCGAAGTCCACGTAGTGCGTGTCGGTGGAGAGCGCCGCTCGTGCCACGACGGCACCGAACCGGTACGGCACCGCCGACACGACGAGCTGGTGGGGTTGGAGAAGTTGATGGAGGGCCGCTTCGTCGGTGACATCAAACGTTGACGTCTCAATGCCGAACCGTTCGGCCACAACGCGGGCGGCGTCACCATCTGCGTCACTCGCCACGACCTCGTGACCCCGGCGGAGGAGATCCCACACCGCGGCGGTCCCGACAATCCCCGTCCCGAGCACAAGAACACTCATGCCGACACGCTACCCGGGATCACGGGACCACTGAACGGTTGTTGGTTGTGAGTCACCCAACTCATGGTTGCAACCGTTTGAAGACTTCGGCAGGGCCGACGTTGAGCTTTGAACCATTGGTCGTGTGCCAGGCCCGGAGCTTGGCCACGAACGCCTCGGCGCGCTCTTCGGAGGACTCAGCACCCCCCATGGTGGTTTCGCCCTGGCTTGCGTGGCACAGGAGCGCTTTCACCTTGACGGCGAGCCACCGGTCGTCAACGAGCTCTGCGTGGTCGGGTTCGTCAGCGGACCATAACAGGATCGCCTCGGGTCGGTGAGCGGGGACCCCAGCGTCGGTGAGGGCGAGGGGCTCGCGAGCAGAGACGACACCGTCGACGGCCGCAAAACCGGTTGCTCGATGGTCCGGGTGCATTTGGTACCGCTGCCACGGATCGTGACTCAACACGATATCCGGCCTCGCCTTGCGGATCTCAATCGCGATTTGGCGCCGGAGTGCCGGTGAGTACTCCAGTTCACCATCGACGTATCCGAGATGAATGGTCTCTGTGGCGCCAAGAACTGTTGCCGCGGCACGCTGTTCGCTGATCCGCTGGGCAATGAGATCAGACTGGTCCTCGTGCTCGTTCCACGACCCCTTGGAACCGTCGGTGACCACCAGGATCGTGACCTCACAGCCAGCGTCGGCCCAGCGGGCGAGGGTTGCCCCGGCACCGAACTCCGCATCGTCAGGGTGAGCGCCAATGGTCATGGCGCGACGAGGTGTCCCAAGCGCTGACAGCGGAGAGAGGAGTTCGTCGTACGTGTCAGAGGTCATGTTGTGAGGCTAGGTGCAAGACCAAGACCAACCAACGCGGCAAAGTGTTCTGGGGTGTCGATCTCGAGACTCAGCGCCGAACTCGCGGTGATGCGAGCCGCCGGCATGCTGGCGAGGTTGGCGTGGAACGATCCTGGGCCATACACGAACTCAAACGGACCGGTACCGGCGATGACGTTGGTGCCGCCGTCGAGGCTTGGGGCGATCGCTGCACCATCCCGGGCGGCAGCCTCGGCGAACCTGCCCAGATGATCGGCATCGACACAGGGGAGATCGGCATGCAGGACAAGCCAATCAGGGAGGGCGTGTTGCGCCACGGCGTTGGTCACCACCCTCGACAGGCCGACGCCATCGTCGGCTGCCATGTCACACCGCCCAAGGGCCCACTCCCGGACTACCGGATCGCTGGTGACCACGATGACATGGAGACCCGCTGCTGAGGCAGCATCGACGGCTCGTGTGGCAAGGTTGAGACTGAGAGATCGGCGCTGGTCCGTTGTCAGCACACCCGCGAGGCGGGTCATCCCTGTGAAGCTTCGGATGGGAATGATCGCCGTGCGCACGAGATCACGGATCAGTGGAAATCGTGGGCGAATTCGGCGAGCTGGACGAGCACCCCGTTCGCTGACTTGGGATGGATGAACGCTTCCTTCCATGCCGGGTCGGAGTCGTCAAGGCCGAACACGACGAACCCGAGCTCGGTCGCCGCGGTGGCGGCCTCCCGGATGTCGGTGACCTTGAAGGTTAGGTGATGGAGACCCTCACCGCGCTGATCGATGAAGCGGTTGATGAAGTGACTCGGATCATCTTGGTCGAGCGCCGAGATCATTTCAAGGGTCACACCTCCCGGCAGGCGGAACTGGGCCCAGCGGAAGGCGCCACGCGTGCTGGTCCCATCGTCAATGGGTTCCCCCGCAACGAGTGCAATGAACCGTGACGAGGCTTCGATGTCCCTGACCGCCATCGAGACATGATCAAAGCGTTCAACGAGGGATCCGAGACCCTCCGTGAGCTCAGGGTCCACCATCATCGTGGCGTGGTGATCCGATGCTCGTACCACTGCAATCCGAGGCTCAGTGAGACCGTCAGGAGCAGGTAGAACGCCGCAAGGATCAGGTAGCCCGCCATGAACTGGAACGAGGTGCCGGTCCATAGCTTGGTCATCTGTGTCAGCTCCCGCACGGCCAGGAACGACACGAGCGAGGAGTCCTTGAGCAGGGCGATCAGATCGTTGCCAAGGGCTGGCATGATGTTCTTGATCGCCTGGGGCCACACGATGAGTCGGAACACCTGAAACTTGGTGAGACCCATCGCCATCCCGGCTTCGCGTTGGCCGGTGCCGATCGATTCGATGCCGGCACGAAGCACCTCCGCAATGAACGCTGCGTATACGATCCCGACGGCGACGGTGGCCTTCACGGCGGGTGCGCCGATACCGGTCTGGGCCCGAACGCCCACGAGTTTCATGACCTCAGGCCAGAACACCAACCCCACGAAAATGATCGTCACAAGGACCGGGATGCCTCGGATCAGTTCGATGTAGAACACGGCGAGGTTCTTCGTGACTGTGTTGTTGGACATCCGTCCGACCGCGACGATCAACCCGACGACCATGGCAAAGAAAAAACCGGCAACGGTGACGATCACGGTCAGTGTCAGACCGTCCTTGATGAAGTCGTATCCGGACTTCCATGTGGGGTCCGTGAAGATCTTGAACAGTGG
>CAZULI010000049.1:0-9840 GCA_964621095.1 uncultured Acidimicrobiaceae bacterium
GCCGGGGGTCGTCGTCCACGGACTCTTGATGTACGCATGGATGATGCAAGGAGTTGGCGCCCACGGAAGGGTCGCCTCTGCCAAGGTGCGGTTCCGCAACGCCTTGTTCCCTGGGGAGCAAGCAGTTGTCACCACCGAGGTTGATGGCGACCAGGTCACGGTTGCGCTCACGAGGGATGGGGAACCGCTCGTGACTGGCACCGCTACGGTGGTACCAGACACGGAGTAACGGCATGTACGACCCTCAGGTCGAACCATTCGAAACACAGAACGGAACCCGCGACCTCGTTGCACGCGCCCAAAGCGGTGATCGCGAGGCGTTCGGGGAACTGGTACGACTCCATCAGGATGAGGTGTACACGTTGGCCGTGCGGATGGTGAGGGACAGGGAACTCGCCCTCGATGTCTCCCAGGACGCGTTCGTGCGGGCATGGCGGGCAATGCCCAAGTTCCGCGGCGACGCAAAGTTCTCCACCTGGATGCACCGGATCACCGTGAACACGGCCTGGACGCACCGGGACAAACAGAAACGACTTCGTCACGACCCCCTCGACACCATGCACCGTGAACCCGAGGCGACGAGTCTCGACCCCGTCCGTGCCGGCGAGTCAGTGTCGGCAAGCCCCCACATCGAGGAGGCGCTGCTCGACCTCACGACCTCGGTGCGAGCGGTCGTGGTCCTCAAGGACGTCTACGACTGGACCCACACCGAGATCTCCGAGTACCTCAACATCTCCGTCACCGCCGCCAAGGTCCGCCTCCACCGCGGCCGCAAGCAGCTTCGGTCAGCCCTCGAAGGGTTCCAGGATGGTGCGGCGTGAGTGTGATGTGTTCAGCCGTGCATGTCGCCCTCGACACGGTGGGGACCTCCGCCGTCCAGGGACCCCTTGCCGGTCACGTCGAACGGTGCGCCGTGTGTGAGCAGGATGTCCGCAGACTTCGGGCGATGACCGTGGCGCTCCGATCGCTTGATCCCCAGGCCCATGGAGCACCCCGGGAACTCCGCCCCGCCATCATGGGCGCCCTCGGTCCCGTGGCGGTCCCTGACCTCGCCCCCGGGATCTCCCTCAAGGTGCCCGTTGCCGCTGCCGTTGTTGCGACCGCAGCGGCGGGAACGGCGGTGCTGATACGGCTACGACGCGCGAGAGCTGCCTGAATCCCAGGGACGGCAGCGCCACGGTCGGTTTACACTTCGCGATGGCAGTACATATACTCGCGAGCCGCGCCCCATCAGGCCGGAGGGGTGTAGCTCCAATTGGCAGAGCGCCGGTCTCCAAAACCGGATGTTGTGGGTTCGAGTCCCGCCACCCCTGCAAACGGATACCCAGGAGTATCAAGTGAACCGTGAAATGAGACGCCTTCAGGCAAAGGAGGAGGAGCGGGCGAAAAAGCGCCGTTCCGAAGGCCCGCGCCCGAAGAAGTCCCACCAGGGCGAGAAGATCAGCCTCTTTCAACGGGCCAAGAAGTACTTCCGAGAGGTCAAACAGGAACTCAAGAAGGTGTCGTGGCCCTCTCGTGAGGAGCTCACGACGTACACCATCGTTGTGTTCGGGATCACCACCATCCTCACGTTCGTCGTGTTCTTCCTCGACTGGGGGTTCAACCGGGCCGTGATCAACGTACTGGAGCTCATAACCTGATGGCTGACGTAGCAGAACATGTCGCCGTTGACGGCGTTGTTGACCCCGACGAACTCGGTGCTGAACCAAAGCCGTTGAGTCCGTTTGACCTCCCCGGTGCGTGGTACGTGATCCACTCCTACTCGGGGTACGAGAACAAGGTCAAGGCCAACCTCGAAACCCGTGTCAAGTCCATGCATCTCGAGGACAAGGTGTTCGAGGTAGCCATCCCGATGGAGGACGTCGTTGAGTACAAGGGTGGCAAGAAGGTCATGGTGGAACGCAAGAAGTTCCCCGGATACGTCCTGGTCCGCATGTACATGGACGATGACTCCTGGTACGCCGTACGCAACACCCCCAACGTCACGGGGTTCGTCGGGTCCGGAACAAAGCCAAGTCCCCTCTCGCGCAAAGAGGTCGAGCACATTCTCGGCGTCGCCAAGGAGGAGGGGACGAAGAAGGCGAAGCCGACCTTCAAACCGGCGTGGGAGGTCGGAGAGACGGTCCGTGTCGTCGAGGGACCGTTCGCTGATTTCAACGGTGTCATCGAAGACATCAACGTCGATCAATCCAAGGTCCGAGTGCTCGTTGACATCTTCGGGCGTGAGACACCGGTCGAACTCAACTTCGACCAGATCATCAAGTACTGACAAGTAAGGAATCTGACTCATGGGTCGCAAGAAACTGATGACCGTGCTCAAGTTGCAGATCCCCGCCGGTGCGGCAACTCCTGCACCGCCGGTTGGTCCCGCGCTTGGACAGCACGGCGTGAACATCATGGACTTTGTGCAGGCGTACAACGCGGAGACCGCAGCCCAGGCCGGCACGATCATCCCGGTCGAGATCTCGATCTATGAGGACCGCACGTTCACCTTTGTCACCAAGACACCGCCAGCCGCCGTGCTTCTGCGTCAAGCTGCCAAGATCGAGAAGGGATCACCCATTCCGCACAAGGAGAAGGTGGGTTCCGTCACGAAAGCACAGATCCGTGAGATCGCCGAGACGAAGATGCCGGATCTCAATGCAAACGACCTTGACAACGCGATGAGGATCGTTGAGGGGACCGCCCGCTCGATGGGTCTCATCGTGGCGGATGCATGACGAGAAGCTGAACAGTTCAAACGAGTGGGAGGGCGTCAGCCCGTTAACCACGAAAGGAAACAAGCCTCATGGCCACATCAAAGAACATCGCTGCATTGCAGAACCGGTTCGACAAGAACGCCCAGTACACGCCCGCGGACGCGGTTGCTCTCGTCAAGAGCCTCGCCTGGGCGAAGTTCGACGAATCGGTCGACATCGTCTTCAACCTCGGTATTGACGCCCGCAAGGCGGACCAGATCGTGCGCGGTACCGTCTCGCTCCCACACGGAACGGGGAAAGAGGTCAAGGTCGCCGTCTTCGCAAACGACCAGGCAAAAGAAGCTGAAGAAGCTGGAGCGGACCTCGTGGGTGGTCAGGATCTCGCCGACCTGATCCTCAGTGGTGATGTGCCCCTTGACTGGGACGTCACCATCGCGTCACCCGACATGATGCCGGTTGTTGGAAAGCTCGGCCAGGTGCTTGGTCCCCGTGGTCTCATGCCGAACCCGAAGTCGGGGACGGTGACGACCGATGTGGGTCGGACGGTGGCAGAGTTCAAGGCTGGTCGCATCGAGTACCGCAACGACCGCTACGGCAACGTCCACCTCCCGATCGGGCGTGTGTCGTTTGACCCGGACAAGCTCATTGCCAACCTCGTCTCGGTCGCCGAGGAGATCTCAAGCGCTCGTCCGGCAACGGCCAAGGGTGTCTTCATGAAGAAGATCTTCATCAGTTCATCGATGGGTCCCGGTATCAAGATCGACACCCACGCCGTCACCGACCTCATGAGAGGCCGACGGTAGCGGCCCGTTCCTCGCAGTCGATCCGACCCGGAGACGGGATGGATCGAATCGGGGATCGATAACCAGACCACGAGCAGTAAGCTCGGGTGCAGAATCTCATACCGACCCGAGACTGTTGGTGCCAGAACTGCTTCGGCAGGGCGTAACCGTGGAGACACAACCAGCACAGGCCGATCCTCACGGAGAGCCCTGCATGTCGCGTGTCGGGGCTCTGTTTCATTTCAGGGCCAGATGAGCCGAAGTGAAAGTCCCGATGAGGAGGACGACACATGCCACGACCAGAGAAGGTTCAGGCGGTCGCCGACATCAAAGAGCGTATTCAGGGGTCACAAGCTGTGTTCCTTGCTGAGTACGCGGGTCTTTCGGTCAAAGATCAGCAAGCCCTGCGGCGTGAACTCCGTGCCAACGGTGCCGAGTTCAAGGTTGTCAAGATGACCCTGGCCCGTATTGCGACCGCTGATCTCGGTATTGACTCCCTTGACGATCTGCTGCTTGGCCCCACGGGTCTTGCCTTCAGCGACGGGGATCCGGTGGTGACAGCCAAGACGCTCAAGAACTTCGCCAAGACTCACGAGGTGTTCGTGATCAAGGGAGGGCTCCTCGGCGACGCGTTTGTGACCCCGGAGACGATCTCGACGCTGGCAGACATCGAGCCACGCGATGTGCTCCTTGCCAAACTCGCCGGTGCCATGAAGGCACCGATCGCGAACCTTGCCGGGCTCATGGCAGCGCTTCCCCGGAACGCCGCATCGGTGTTCCAGCAACTCCTTGAGAAGAAGGAGCAGGGAGCCCCGGCACCCGCGGCCAAGGCGAGCCCGGTTGTCGAGGCCGACGCTGAGGACAGCGCGGATGATGCCGAGGTGACCCCGGACGTTGAGGCCGAAGCTGGAGACAGCGCGGTTGATGCCGAGGTGACCCCGGACGTTGAGGCCGACGCTGGAGACAGCGCGGTTGATGCCGAGGTGACCGAAACCCAGGATGAAGTGACCCCTGTTGCTGCCGATGTGGAAACATCGGACGATGACGAGGAGAAGTGACCAAGATGGCAAAGATCAACACTGACGAGTTGCTCAGCACGTTTGAGGAGATGACGGTCCTCGAACTCTCTGAGTTCCTCAAAGCGTTCGAGGAGCGGTTTGAGGTGACGGCTGCCGCTCCGGTGGCGGTGGCTGCTGCCGCTGTGGGCGGCCAGGAGGCTGCCGCTGAGGAGGAGCAGGACGAGTTCAACGTCGTCCTCGTGGCCGCTGGCGACACGAAGATCCAGGTGATCAAGGAGGTTCGTGGCATCACGAACCTCGGTCTCAAGGAAGCCAAGGCCCTCGTCGATGAGGCGCCCTCCAACATTCTTGAGGGCGTCGACAAGGAAGCCGCTGAAAAGGCGAAAGCAACGCTCGAAGCAGCCGGCGCAACCGTCGAGCTGAAGTAGCACACGGCACGATCAATGTGACGAAGGGGGCGGCGAGTCCGCCCCCTTCGTCACATCTGCCGTCTCACCCAGTTCCGCCGTTCGGGGTCCGCCCTCGCCGGCGACTCTTGACCATACGTACCGGATCGGGTAGGCTGCTGAGCAACGTCGAAGCCTCGTTACGGCTCCCCAAGAGGGGAGTCGGCATGGCTGTGCGCTTTGCTGTTTCGTGTGCTATCCTTTGATACTCACCCATGACACTGTTCTCAGCTCCGCTGCTGGCATGCCCTATATATGAGGAGGACCCGCGTTGGCCCGTGCGCGTTCCACAAGGCTCTCGTTCGCAAAGATCCCTGAGGTGCAAGAGGTCCCGGACCTTCTTGGTATCCAGCTAGAGTCATTTGAAGCTTTCCTTCAGTCCGGCCTGAAGCAGATGTTCGATGAGGTCTCCCCCATCGAGGATTTCACGGGCAACCTCGCTCTCGAACTGTCAGACCATCGGTTTGACGAACCACCTCTCTCGATCGAGGAAGCCAAGGACCGCGACGCAAACTACTCGCGTCCGCTGTTTGTGACCGCTCGTTTCCTCAACAAGGAGACCGGGGAGATCAAGGAGCAGCAGGTCTTCCTCGGCGACTTCCCGATGATGACGAGGAACGGGACGTTCATCATCAACGGCACCGAGCGTGTCGTCGTCTCCCAGCTCGTCCGCAGCCCTGGCGTGTACTTCGACAGCTCCATCGACAAAACCTCGGGGCGGGCCGTGTTTGCATCAAAGGTCATTCCCGGCCGTGGTGCATGGCTTGAGTTCGACATCGACAAGAAGGACACCCTCGGCGTGCGTGTGGATCGCAAACGCCGCCAGTATGTGAGCACGTTCCTTCGGGCCCTGTCGATCGCCGAAACCGATGAGGAGATCATCGCCCTGCTCGGGGACTCCGAGCTGGTTCGCAACACGATCGAGAAGGACCCGACTTCAACACGGGATGAGGCGCTCCTTGACCTGTATCGGAAGTTGCGTCCCGGTGAGTTGACGACCGTCGAGTCCGCCAGGGCACTCATCAAGACCCTGTTCCGCACCCCAAAGAGGTACGACCTCACCCGGGTCGGTCGCTACAAGCTGAACCAGAAGCTGACCGGCGACACTGGCAACGACATCCTCGAGAACTACTCCGCGCTGGAGCAGGGCCTTCTCACCGATGAGGACATGGTCAACACGATCAAGTACCTGATGGGACTCCATCTCGGCCAGGATGGGTACCGGGTTGATGACATCGACAACTTCCAGAACCGTCGCATCCGCACGGTGGGTGAGTTGATCCAGAACCAGATCCGAGTCGGGCTGACCCGTCTTGAGCGTGTTGTGCGTGAACGCATGACGACCCAGGATCCCGAGGCGATCACCCCCCAGACCCTCATCAACATCCGACCGGTGGTGGCGTCGATCAAGGAGTTCTTCGGAACCTCCCAGTTGAGCCAGTTCATGGACCAGCCGAACCCGCTTGCGTCGATCACCCATCGGCGTCGTCTGTCAGCGCTTGGCCCGGGAGGGTTGAGCCGGGAGCGCGCTGGGTTCGAGGTCCGCGACGTCCACCCCTCCCACTACGGACGCATGTGCCCGATCGAGACACCGGAGGGTCCGAATATCGGTCTCATCGGATCGCTCGCCTCGTACGCACGTGTCAACCAGTTCGGGTTCATCGAGACGCCGTACCGCCACGTCGTCGACGGCAAGGTGACGTCCCAGATCGATTATCTGACGGCCGCCCTTGAAGAAGGTCACGTCATTGCTCAGGCCAACGCCCCCCTTGACGCCGACGGCGCGTTCATCAACGAGCGGGTCCTGGTTCGCAAGACGGGTGGTGAGGTCGACAACGTTCCGGCCGCTCAGGTCGATTACATGGACGTTTCTCCAAAGCAGGTCGTCTCGGTGGCAACCGCGCTCATCCCGTTCCTGGAACATGACGACGCGAACCGCGCACTCATGGGTTCGAACATGCAGCGCCAGGCGGTCCCCCTCATCACCTCGGATGCTCCGTTGGTGGGGACCGGTATGGAGGCTCGTGCCGCCATCGATTCCGGTGAGGTCATCATCTCCCCGGTCGATGGGGAGGTCGTGGTGGTGACCGGTGACGAGATCGTCGTCAAGGAAGCCGGGACCAACGTCAAACACACCATGGTCCTTGACAAGTTCCAGCGGTCAAACCAGGGAACGTGCATCAACCAGAAACCGATCGTTGCCGAAGGGGACAAGGTCAAGCGCGGCGACCCGTTGGCGGACGGGGCGTCCACCGAGGCCGGTGAGCTTGCTCTCGGTCGCAACCTGATGGTTGCGTTCATGCCGTGGGAGGGTCACAACTTCGAGGACGCCATCGTCATCTCGGAACGCCTGGTGAAAGAGGACATCCTCACCTCGATCCACATCGAGGAGCATGAGATCGAAGCCAGGGACACCAAGCTTGGTGCCGAGGAGATCACCCGGGACATTCCGAACGTTGCCGAGGAGGTTCTCATGGACCTCGACGACCGTGGCATCATCCGCATCGGTGCCGAGGTGGGTCCTGGCGATTACCTCGTCGGGAAGGTCACCCCGAAGGGCGAGACCGAGCTCACGCCTGAGGAGCGACTGCTCCGGGCAATCTTCGGTGAGAAAGCACGCGAGGTTCGCGACGTCTCCCTCAAGGTTCCCCACGGTGAAGCGGGCAAAGCCATCGCCGTCAAGGAGTTCTCGCGAGAGGACGGGTACGACCTGCCTCCTGGCATGAACGAGCTGGTCCGGGTGTACGTCGCGACCCAGAGGAAGGTTGCCGCAGGTGACAAGCTTGCGGGGCGTCATGGCAACAAGGGTGTCATCGCCAAGATCCTCCCCGAGGAGGACATGCCGTTCTTTGAGGACGGAACCCCGGTTGACATTCTCCTGTCACCCCTCGGCGTGCCGTCACGGATGAACCTCGGTCAGGTTCTCGAGACCCACCTCGGATGGGCGGCAGCCACCGGATGGGACCCGTTTGACGACTTGAACAGCACCGCTTCAAAGGGTGCTGAGCCGTGGACACACGTTGCAACACCGGTGTTCGATGGTGCCCATGAGGAGGAGATCATCAAGGTTCTCACCCACTCGAAGATGAACCGTGACGGGATCCGCCTGATCAATCCAGACGGCAAGGGTCAGCTCTACGACGGCCGCACCGGCCTGCCGTACGACTCGCCGATCACGGTTGGGTACATGTACATCCTCAAGCTCGTCCACCTCGTCGACCACAAGATTCACGCACGGTCGACCGGCCCGTACTCCATGATCACCCAGCAGCCGCTTGGTGGGAAGGCCCAGTTCGGTGGTCAGCGATTCGGTGAGATGGAGGTGTGGGCCCTTGAGGCGTACGGTGCAGCGTACGCGCTCCAGGAGCTCCTGACCATCAAGTCCGATGATGTGCGCGGGCGTGTCAAGGTCTATGAAGCGATCGTCAAGGGGGAGAACATCCCCGAGCCGGGGATCCCGGAGTCGTTCAAGGTGCTCGTCAAGGAGATGCAGTCCTTGTGCCTCAACGTTGAGATGCTCTCAGCGGGTGAGGAAGTCGAACTCAAGGATCTGGAGGATGACGTGTTCCGGACGGCTGAGTCCCTTGGAATCGACATCTCCCGGCCCGAGCGGCCAGACCTTGAATCCATTGATTTCTAGATCCGAGACTTGAGAGCGGGAGCTAACGTGGCACAACCCTTTGATGAACTGAGAATCGGCCTCGCGTCCTCGGATCAGATTCGATCCTGGTCCTATGGCGAGGTCAAGAAACCCGAAACGATCAACTACCGGACCCTGAAGCCGGAGAAGGACGGCCTCTTCGACGAGCGGATCTTTGGTCCGACCCGTGACTGGGAGTGCTACTGCGGCACGTACAAGCGGGTGCGGTTCCGTGGTGTGATCTGTGAACGGTGCGGTGTCGAGGTGACCCGCGCCAAGGTTCGCCGCGAGCGGATGGGCCACATCGAGCTCGCTGCACCGGTCACCCACATCTGGTTCTTCAAGGGCGTCCCGAGCAGGCTCGGGTACCTCCTTGACATGTCCCCGAAGGATCTTGAGAAAGTCATCTACTTCGCGGCGTACCTCGTCACCTACGTCGACGAGGAGAAGCGGACGAAAGACCTTCCGGATCTTGAGGAAGCGGCTCGTCATGAGCGCCTCCTCATCATCGAGGAGTTCGAGGAGTGGCGCGACACCCGGTACGAGCGCCTTGAGGGCGAGCTCGCCCAGATGGAGGACGCCGGAGCGAAGCCGAACGAGATCAACGCCCGCAAGAAAGAGGTTGAGCGCGAGATCAAGGACCGTGATGAGCGGGCCAAGGTCGAGGTGGATCTCCTTGATGAGGCGTTCGACAGCTTCAAGACCATGGCGGCTCGTGACCTCATCGAGTCAGAGCAGCTCTGGCGCGAGATCATCGACCGGTACGGTGACTACTACATCGGTGGCATGGGTGCCGAGTTCGTCGGCGATCTCATCTCTCGGATGGACCTCCAACAAGAGATCGAGAACCTCCGCAACGATCTGGAGGCCAACTCCCAGCAGCGTCGCCAGCGGGCGATGAAGCGTCTCAAGGTTGTCCAGCCGTTCGCTGACGGAAAGAACGACCCCCAGGGCATGATTCTCCATGCCGTCCCGGTGATCCCACCAGATCTCCGACCGATGGTGCAGCTCGACGGTGGACGGTTCGCCACCTCGGACATGAACGATCTCTACCGGCGGGTGATCAACCGGAACAACCGTCTCAAGCGCCTCATCGATCTGGGCGCTCCCGAGATCATCGTCAACAACGAAAAGCGCATGCTCCAGGAAGCGGTTGACGCGTTGTTCGACAACGGCCGGCGTGGCCGTGCGGTCACCGGTCCGGGTTCCCGTCCGCTCAAGTCCCTCTCTGACATGTTGAAGGGGAAGCAGGGT
>CAZULI010000050.1:0-9709 GCA_964621095.1 uncultured Acidimicrobiaceae bacterium
GGATCTGACTGGTACGGTGGCTCAGAAGGTCATCAAGGTGATCAACGACGCCATCAACCCATCGATCGCGGCACACGGTGGTCGTGCTGACTTGGTTGCGGTTGAGGACTCAATCGCGTACGTTCGGCTCGGTGGCGGATGTGTGGGGTGTGGGATGGCCAACGTCACACTGACCCAGGGCATCGAGACAACCATTGTCAACATGATTCCTGAGATCACGAAAGTGATCGACACCACCGACCACGCCAACGGCGAGAACCCGTACTACGAGCAGTCAAAGAAGTAACGACCCCTGCTCGCTCCACTGCCCAGCACGCTCGGCTGTGACTTCCTGATTGCGGATCTACCAGACCTTTGCCCGTTGTGCGGCCGGGCGCATCGTGGGGGCATCCTCTGGCAGACCGAACGCGTCTGCGAACTCGGACATGTTTGACAGCGGACCGCGGACCCGGTACTCGGCGGGGGAGTGGGGGTCGGAGTTGACGATCAACCGGGTGTACTCCGGGGTCGTGTTCATGCGCCAGATGCGGGCGTACGACAGGAAGAACCGCTGTTGGGGCGTCAACCCGCCAACCGGTTCAGCACCGCCCTCATCAAGAATCTGACACAACGCACCAAAGGCGAGGGTGAGCCCGCCGAGATCGGCGATGTTCTCGCCGAGGGTGAGGTCGCCGTTGATGTTCAACCCGTCCTCGACTTCATAGGCGCTGAACTGGTCGGAGATCGCTTGGGCCCGCTTTTCGAACTCGGCCCGGTCGTCGTCGGTCCACCAGTTGCGGAGCAGGCCGGTCGCATCAAACAGTGAACCCTTGTCGTCAAAGCCGTGGGTGATCTCGTGACCGATCACGGCACCGATGCCACCAAGGTTCACCGCATCGTCGGCGTCGGCGATGAAGAACGGCGGCTGGAGGATGCCAGCGGGGAACACGACCTCGTTGCGCTCAGGCCAGTAATAAGCGTTGACGATGTGAGGCGGCATCAACCACTCGTGTTCATCGATGGGTTTGCCAAGCGTGTTGACGTTGCGTTCGAACTCGAACACCCGTGCAGCCAGACGGTTCGCCAACCAGCCATCGCGTGAGATCGAGAGCGAGGTGTAGTCACGCCACTGGTCGGGGTACCCGATCTTGTACCCGAACCCTGCAAGCTTCGCCAGCGCCTGCTCCTTGGTTTCGGGTCCCATCCAATCGACGTTTTCGATGCTCTTGCGCATCTCGACCAGGAGTCGGTCCACGAGTTGTTCCACGCGCTCCTTGGCTGATGGAGAGAAGTGTTCACGCACATAGAGCTGTGCCACCAGATGACCGATGCTGCCACCGGCTGCTGACACGACCCGCTTCCAGCGTGGTTTCTGCTCCTTCTGGCCCGAGACCTTCACCCCCCAGAAGCTGAACGCCTCATCCTCGAACCGTTTCGGGAGACCACTGGCCGTTGCCAGCAGCAGGTGCCAGGTGCAGTAGATCTTCCAGTCGTCGATGGGGACCTCACGGAACATCGTGTCGAGTTCGGAGAAGAACTTGAGGTTGTCGATGTTGACGGCCACCTCGCCACCGGCCCCGATGGCGTCCAACCAGTCACTGAGGTTCACGGTTGGCGTGAGATCCTCCAGCTCGGCCCGTGTCAGCTTGTTGGTCGTGTCCTTGACGTCACGCTGTTGGACGGCGGTGTTGGAGGCTTCTGCGAGGCGCGACTCCAGGGACCAGATCGTGTCGGTGCCGACGGCTGATCGCTCCGGGGACCATCCGAGGAGTTGGAACATCGCGGTCACATGATCCCGGTACGCCGCTGCGAGTTCCTGGGACTGGTCATCGTCACGGAAGTAGTAGTCACGGTCGGGGAGCCCGAGTCCGCTCTGGCCGACATAGAGCAGGTTCTGTGTCGAGTCGGCTCGGTCGGGCTCGACGTACCACCCCCAACCAACTGAGACCCCGATCTTGTGGAGATCGGTGAACGCGGCCCGGAGATCCTCAACGGTGTCAAGACCATCGATGAGATCAAGCCACCGCCGGATGGGTGCAAGACCGGCAGCCTCGATCGCATCGGTGTCCATGCCGGAGGCGTAGAAGTCCCCGATCTTCTGGTCGAGAGATCCCTCGGGGGCGCCTGCCTCAGCAGCCTGTTGGAGGAGTGTGTGCACCAGTTCCTCGTTGCGGGTATGGAGTTCGAGGAACGAGCCCCACATGGGGTAGTCGGGGGGTACCGGGTTGGTGTCGAGCCAGCCACCGTTTGCCCACCGCCAGAAATCGGTCATGGGCGATGCGTTGCTGTCCATGTCCTTCGGATCGAATACCGGATCGTCCGGTGAGACGATCGGAACCATCGGGTCACCCATACCTGCCTACCTGCCTTCCTGTGACAGGGAAACCCTACCGGGGGCCGTGTCCTGATGGTGGGGGCTCGTGGCAAGGGACGAGGTATCGGCGGTGCATCGGTCGCGGTCCCTATGCTCCGGGGTCCCAAAATCTACGATGCATGGTGTCCGTCTCCATGTGGGACGGTGGAGGTGACAGTGGCGGTGCGACGTGGATTCCTGAGAACCGTGAGCGCCAGTCTCGGCCTCCGGGCAAAGGACGAGAAGCTCGGCACCTTCATCGGTGTGTTCACACCATCGATCCTCACCATCCTTGGCGTCATCCTCTACCTGAGAATTGGGTGGGTTGTCGGCAACGTCGGGCTCTCCGGGGCACTCCAGATCGTTGTCATCGCCAACACCGTGACCCTCGTCACCGTGATGTCCATCTCGGCCATCGCCACCAACATGAAGGTTGGAACGGGTGGCGCGTACTTCATGATCTCGCGGTCCCTCGGCATCGAGGTGGGGACCGCGATCGGCACCCCTCTGTACCTCGCCCTGGCGTTCTCCGTGACGCTGTACTCGTTCGGTGTCGCCGAAAGCGCAAGGATCGTCTGGCCAGACGCACCGCAACGCCCGATCGCCGCGATGACCGTCCTCATCGTCGCGTTGCTGACCGTTCGTGGTGCCGGGTTTGCGCTCCGTCTCCAGATGCCGATCATGGTTGGCATCGGGGTGTCGTTGGCGACCCTCGCGTACAGTGTCGCGACCACCACAACCGGATCGATCCCGCTGCACGACACGATCGAGGGTGCGGAATCGTTCTGGAAGGTGTTTGCCGTGTTCTTCCCTGCGGTGACCGGCCTTGAGGCGGGGATCAGTCTGTCTGGGGAACTCAAGAAGCCGGAGCGGTCGATTCCTCGTGGGGCGATCACGGCCGTGCTGGTGAGCTTTGCGATCTACCTTGCGGTACCGGTCCTCCTTTCCATGGCGGCGACCCCGCATGAGTTGGCCACCAACTCGTTGATCTGGTTCGATCTCGCAGGGCCGTTGGGGGTTCTCATCCTGTGGGGGATGTGGGGTGCCCTCTTCTCCTCGGCGGTTGGGAGCGTGCTGGGTGCGCCCCGAACCCTTGATGCCATGGTTGAGGACCGTGTGCTCCCACGTTGGCTCGGCAAGCGGTTCCGTCTGGTCAACGGACCGGGGGTTCCGTTGCTCGTGACGTTTGGGATCGCCCTGGCCGCGGTCGTGCTCGGAGGCATGAACGCGGTTGCACCGGTGATCACGATGTTCTTCCTCACGTCCTACGGCACGATCAACCTTGTGGCAGGGATCGAACAGCTCAGCGGCGATCCGTCGTACCGCCCCCGGTTCCGGGTGCCGTGGTGGCTGTCGATCGCGGCGGCCGTTGCGTGTTTCTGGGTGATGTTCCTCATCAACCCAATCGTGCTTGCGTTGGCCCTCCTCGTAGAGGTGGGCATCTACCTCCTCGTGCGCAGACGTGGGCTCACCGCCCCCTGGGGTGACCTGCGACGCGGTGCCCTGCTCGCCCTCATCCGCCGGACGGTCGTCCAGTTGCGACGCCTGCCCCAGGATCCGAGGAACTGGCGACCCAACATCCTGCTGTTCGCCGGCGACGTGTCCCGCCGTCAGGAGCTGGTCCGGATCGGATCCTGGCTTGTCCACGATCGGGGGATCCTCTCAGTGTCCAAGATCAAGATCGGTGAGGTGCAGGACCTTGCCGACTCCGTGCCGCGGGAGCTTGCGACCCTTGAAGCGGATCTGGAGAACATGGGGATTCTTGCGTTCGCCGAGGTGGACATTGTCTCCTCGTATGAGGAGGGTGTCGTTGCGATCGCCCAATCCAACGGCATTGCGGGGATTGAGTCGAACACCGTGATGATCGGCTGGACCGAGAAGGTTGAACGCCAACCCATGGTGCTTCGGATCGTGTCCGCCCTTGCCCATCTCGACAAATCGGCGGTGATCTGTGTTCCCGTTGACCGACCGATGGGGGAGAAGCGGACGATCCATGTGTGGTGGGGTGGGCTCCAGGAGAACGGGGATCTTCTGGTCCTGTTCGCCCATCTCTTGTCGCTCAACCATGATTGGCGTGGTGCAGACATCGTGATCAACTCGATCGCATCAAACGAGATGACGCTTGCCATCAACGAAAAGCTGCTCCAGCGCCTGATCAGCGCGAGCCGCATTGATGCACGGGCGGAGCTGATTGTCCGACCCCCCGATACCAAGGTTCACGAGATCATCCATGAGCGGTCCGCCAACGCCGACATCGTCCTGCTGGGTCTGCGAGGAACCGAACCAGGCGAGGAGGCCAACTACGCCAAGCGGATCTCAACCCTCGCCGAAGGTCTCCCGACGACGCTCTTCATTCGCAACGCAGGTCCGTTCCGTGGCCAACTCCTTGGTGACACGTCAGAGATCGAAGCGGTCAAGATCGACGAGCGCCATCTGACGAACAACAACTGACAACCGGTCCCACGTCAGATTCGATGCCTCTGTCCAAACAATGGAGCGTGACGGCGTGTCGGGGTCGCTATCGTTTGACCCCATCCACCCGAGGTGCCCCTCATGGTCGAATACGTCCTGCGCGAGATCTTCCCGTTCACCAGCGATGAAGACGCGGAACTGATGTTGCCGCTGTACAACACGGTGAGCAAGGAACTGAACTCATACCATCAGGCGTTCACCGCCGCTGATTATCGATCCAGGTTTGATCGGCGCGGAATGGACACCCGCCACTTCGTTGCTGTTGGTGCTGACGGCTCGGTGCTTGGGTTGGTCGCACCGACACATTTCACCGAAGGTGAAAACGGCCATCTCCAGTGGGTGGACATCTTTGTTGACCCCGACCACCGGCGGTCCGGTATGGGCAGGGCGCTTCTGGCGAAAGCCCATGAGATCGCTGTGGCTGATGGCCGAACGGTGATGACGATCGATACGGCTGCATCAATGCCGGCGGGCGTGGCGTTCTGTGAGGCAGTTCACGCCGAGCTCGCGCTCCGCGAGTACATCAACGTCGTTGATGTCGACGCCCTCGACATCGGGATGCTTGAGCGGTGGCGTTCTGCGGGTCCGAACCCCGCCGCTGCGTATGAGGTCCTCATCTGGGAGGATGACTACCCGGAGGAGCACTACCCGGCGGTTGCCGCCATCATCGCGATGGCCGAAGAGGACGTCCCGCTGGAGGACCTCGACATGGCTCCCCAGGTGGCCACGGAGGCACATGTCCGGGAGTGGGTTGCCAAGAGCAAGGACGTCGCCGAGTGCGTCACCGTGGTGGCACGCCACATTGACTCCGGTGAGCTGGTTGGCTTCTCCGAATTGCTCAGTCGCTTCTCTGATCCCGAGACGATCCAGACCTCCTTGACGATGGTGCATCGGGCTCATCGAGGTCATGGACTTGGCAAGTGGCTCAAGGCGGTTGCGTTGCTGCGCGGTCTCGAACGCTGGCCCGGTGCGGTCCGGGTCAAGACCGAGAACGCGATGTCCAACGACGCCATGGTTGGGATCAACACGCTCATCGGGTTTGAACCACGCAACTCCATCCTCAGCTACCAGGTCACCACTGAGGTTGTGGCACAGTACCTGGAAGGGAATGGCGGGTAGTCGACCGCCGACGAGGATTCGAGGGGGGACCTGCTACTGGCCCGAACCCTTCATTGATCCTGTCAGGCGGACGAAGTCCACGTCATAGAGGAAGCAGATGATCATGCGATCACCCTGGGCCCACGAAGACTCGGTTGGGAACAGGGTGCCCACATCGAGTCGGGAGTCGAGATACGGGGTTCCGACGTACTCCTCAAACGGTCCAAGACAGGCTTGGGAGGCGGCGTCCCTGACCGCCGTGTCAACCGGGAACGTTTTCTCGGTCATCTCAAGGAGGGCGTAGACCTCGTTGTCGTGTGCGACGTCGCAGCTGACGGTCTCGACACCCGTCACCTCCTGGGTCTCCGTTTCGGTGGCGCCCTCCCAATCCTGGAAGCAGTCGCCGACACTCAGTTCAAGGGGGCCACCCGAGCATGCGGCACCGAGGACGGCAAGGATGAGAGCAACGAAGATGCGGCTGGCAGTCTTCATTTCTCGTCCAGCACTTCGGCGATGAAGTCGTCAACGGCGCGGTGGGCGATGGTCTCCCCGTAGCGGTCGTCAAGGAGGGTCCGCATCTTGGCGATGATCTGTTCGCGTTCCTGGGCCTCCGTCTTGGTTGAGGCAGGGACGATGTCGGTTCCGTCGATCCATGGCTTTCCGTCTGATGACCACGGGATGAGGATGATCCAGGACCAGATGTTGTTGCCCTTGGTCTCACCGGTTCGGCGGGTGAGTCCGAGACAGGAGAACGGGAGCGACTCCCACCCCATTCCGCGCAGGAGGTCTTTGCCGTCTGGCATGTTTACTGCATCTCTGTCGACCATGGCACTTCCCTTTTTCGTGTGGGACGGTACTCGTTCCATGATGATACGAGACAGGAGGGTTCCGTCATCGGTCTTTTAGCTGAGTTTCTCCGGCCCTCGGTGATCTCTGACGCCCCTGTCGGGGAGATCTCGTGTCTGAGTATGCTGACTCGGTGACTTCTGGTGGCGATGTTGATGATGCGTACTGGGAGAGCCTTGCCGCTGACGTCCACGCCGAAAGCGGGGACCAGATCCGTCCGGTCGTTCAACAGGCACGCCTTTTCCAGGGCCGAGAACCCGTGGTCGTGGATGATGCTGCGCTGCTGGGAGAGCTCAAGGCCACCTTCGGGTACGACGGGTTTCGCGAGGGTCAGCGCGCCGTGATCGAAGCGGCCCTTGCATCCAAGGACTGCTTGGCGGTGATGCCGACCGGTTCGGGGAAGTCGCTCACCTACCAGCTTGCGGCACGGATGATTGGTGGTACCACCCTGGTGATCTCGCCCCTGATCGCGTTGATGAAGGATCAGGTCGACGCAGCCAACGAGGTTGGTCTGGCAGCAACGTTTCTCAACTCAAGCCTTGAGGATGATGAACGAAGGAACCGCATCGAGCGGGTCAAGCGCGGGGAGTATCAACTCGTGTATGCGGCCCCCGAAGGGCTCGTGGCCTCACTCGGCCCCGTGTTCGACCAGACCGATCTCCGTCTTGTCGCTGTCGACGAAGCACACTGCATCTCCCAGTGGGGCCACGACTTCCGACCCGCATACCGGCAGTTCGCGAATCTCAAGGCGCGTTGGCAGGTGCCGGTCGTGGCGCTGACGGCAACGGCCACCGAACAGGTGCAGCAGGACATCGTCGACCAGCTCCACCTTGAGGATCCGCTCGTGGTGCGCACGTCGTTCTTCCGCCCGAACCTCAGGCTGCATGTGTTCAAGAAGGGTGGGGAGGGGCCGGAACAGATCAAGGTGAAGGACTCGATCGGGAAGATCTGTCTTGAGCGGAAAGGGGAGTCGGGCATCATCTACACCCTGTCCCGCAATAGTGCCGACGCGACGGCTGCCTACCTGTGTTCTCTCGGGATCAAGGCCGGGTCGTACCACGCGGGGATGGCGTCGGATGACCGCACCCGCATCCAGGACGAGGTCATCCGGGATGATCTCGATGTTGTGTGCGCGACCGTCGCCTTCGGGATGGGGATCGACAAGTCAAATGTTCGGTTCGTGATCCACCGTGACATGCCGAAATCGATCGAGGGGTACTACCAGGAGATCGGGCGGGCGGGACGTGACGGGCTGGATGCGGACTGCTACCTGTTCTACTCGTGGGCGGATGTCATCCAGCTTGAACGGATGGTGGCCGACAGTGACACGAGGCGGTCCCAGGAGGCGCACATCCGTCTGATGTACCGCTTTGCTGAGGGCGAGCGGTGCCGCCACATGGGGCTTGCGTGGTATTTCGGGCAACAGCTGGGTGCGTGCGGGGTGAGTTGTGACAACTGCACCGAGTTCGGGTTGGATCTCCTCGGCATGGCGACACCGAGGGCTGGTCGAACCGCCCCACCTCGAGTCACCCATGATCCCGCAGCTGATGAGCTGTTCGAGGCGCTTCGGACCCTTCGCAGACAACTGGCGGACTCCAAGGGGGTACCGGCGTATGTGGTGTTCAACGACGCCACGCTGCGTGCCATGGCTCAGGCGCGTCCGTCAAGTGAGGCTGAGTTTCTTGCGTTGCCAGGGGTGGGTGCTGCCAAGCTGGTGTCGTACGGCGAGGTGTTTCTCGAGGCGATCGCTGGGTGGACTGGGTGACGGTGTCTGTTTCGATCATGGTGTGACCGGACCCATGATCACTCTTCGGCGATGTCCTCGTTCCAGAGTTCGGGCTGGTTCCTGATGAACGTCTGCATCAGGTCGACGCACTCGGGGTCGTCGAGCACCCGGACGTCGACGCCACGGCTCACGAGGTGGTCCTCGGCCCCCATGAAGGTGCGGTTTTCACCGATCACCACCCTTGGAATGCTGTAGAGCAGGATCGCGCCGCTGCACATGTCGCACGGGGACAGCGTCGTATAGATGGTGGCCCGGCGGTAGACCGACGCCGGTTGGCGACCGGCCTGCTCGAGCGCGTCGGTTTCTCCGTGGAGGATGGCTGACCCCTTTTGGACACGCCGGTTGTGTCCCCGCCCGATGATCTCGCTATCGACCACGAGTACCGAACCGATCGGAATACCACCCTCGGCGAGCCCGATGCGGGCCTCCTTGATGGCTTCCTGCAGAAACGGATCGGTCATGGGGGAAGTGTACGACCCGGTCAAGTGCCTCGCTACTTGATGACAGTGACACCTTGATATCGAAGTGTCAGAAATGATACAATGTCGTCATGACCGTCGAACTGGCCATCATGAAGGCCGCAACCATGAATACGCAGGGTCGGGTCGTGATCCCTGTTGAGATCCGCAAGGCAATGGGGATTGAGGGACCGGTGGACCTGTTCTTCCGGCATGAGAACGGAACACTTGTGGTTGGCACCATCGAGGACGCCGTCGGGTACGTGCAAAGTGTCGTGGCGCAGTACGCCGATGGGGAGAGCTCCGCGGTTGACGATCTGATCTCTGACCGTCGGACCGAGGCAGCCAACGAGTGGTAGCGGTGCTCGACGCGAGCGCGGTGCTTGCGGTTGCCGCGGCGGAGCCAGGTGCTGCAAAGGTGCTGCCGTTTCTCGAGGATGCGTGGATGTCGGCGGTCAATCATGCGGAGGTGCTCCACGGTCTGAGGAGGCGGGGAGTGCCGTTGCTCGTTGGTGAGGAGTTGATCGACTCCCTCGGGATCACGGTGGTTCCTTTCACCCGCCCTCTGGCCCGGTCCGCTGCACAACTTGTTGCCGTGACATCCAGTGTCGGCTTGAGCCTCGGTGACCGAGCGTGTCTGGCCACCGCCGGCGCGATGGACTGTCCTGCGGTGACGGCGGATCGCATGTGGACCACACTCGACGTTGACATCGACAT
>CAZULI010000051.1:0-9640 GCA_964621095.1 uncultured Acidimicrobiaceae bacterium
GCCGACCAACGACAACGCGGCAAATTTCTGAGTAACCACACACACTCCAGCACCCCCAACCTCCCTACCGTCTACTGCGCCCAGCAAGGAGCCGTGAAGTCGAAGTTGGCGGCCGCTTCTGAAACGAAGAAGTCCTTCACCAACACCGATCCCGTGGTTCCGTCATCCTGGCTCAGTGTCTGAGCTGCACCGCCAGCCGCGGTGTACTTCTCAAGGTCTGGCTTCCAGATGGCCGAGGCACGCAGCGCGTACTCGTTCGGGGTTCCTGCCCATGACTGCTTTGGCTGTGAGCCACCGAAGTCGACGTCCTCAAGGTTGTTCATCGCGTTGATCACGCCTTCAGGGCTCAGGTCCCCATTGGCGATCGCGTCAGCGAAGATCTGATGGACCACAATCGCTTCGTTCCATCCGAGGATGAAGGCATCAGCCGGGCGACGATCCGGGTACGCCGCCTTCAAGGCTTCCATCATCTCGTTGTTTCCGGGGACATCAGCACCCCAACCGACGTTGTACGCCGACTGGTAGAACACCGACCCGAACAGTGGCGCTGCAGGCGAGTCAAGCAGCGCAGCGTTGTACGTTGGGCCATGACCCATGAACATGCCTGTGTACCCCGCTGCGACAGCACCAGCGACGATGGTGGCAGCCGTACCTGGGTTCGTGGAGAGAATCGTCCACTCAGCACCGTTGCTGATGATGCCCTGAATGACTTCCGCGTTGTCCTCGCCCGGGATGGCCTTGCCCTCACCGTCATAGACGATCTCAAGCCCGTCGTAGTAATCAACGGCGTAGCGGATGCCGTTCGCAGCATCTCCACCGTAGTCACCAGCGAAGCCGACAATCGCGAACTTCGTGCCACCTTGATCCTTGGCGAACTCCACCAGGTTCATGGACTCGAAGCAGTAGTTCGTGTTCTGTTCAACCGTCAGGTCGTGGTCAAACGCAGGGATCGCCCACCCCGAGTACCACCCCAAGGGGAGCATCGGCATGTTGTCCTCAACGAGGAACGGGAGCGACGCCACCGAAGGCGGTGACCCCGTCGACAGGGCGATCATCGCAACCTGATCCTTGATCTTCTCGTACTTCTCGAGATGTTGCTCCACGTTGTAGGCGGTGTCCTCGACGATGGTCTTGATCGTCCACCCGTCGATACCGCCTGCTGCGTTCAACTTGTCCCAGTACACGTTCTGGGCGTCGGTGATGTCCGTGGTCAGTGCCGCGAACCCACCCGTGAGGTCCGAGAGAAGCCCGATCGTGATGACCTTGTTCTCGAGGTCAATACCTCGACCACCGATCATCTCAGCGGGTGCTTCGGTCGTTGTCGTTGTCTCCTCCCCATCACCAGCCGTCGTGGTGGTGGTGTCGGGTGCGCTCGTTGTCGTCGTGTCCTCAGAACTCGAACTGCATGCAGCAGCCACGAGTGCCAGCACAAAGACGAGGATGAGCCAGCTGTACCGCTTTCTCATGTTCCTGTTCTCCTCTGTCGTTGTTTCTTGGTTGCTTCCTCCGCCAGACGCGCACTCGCCTGTTGTGAAGACTGTTGGTTCAGTAGGTGAATGGCCACCCCTTCCAGTAGTTCCTGATCCGACGCCAGATGCCGTAGAGACCGAGGGGCTCGGCAATCAGGAAGATGATGATCAGGAGTCCGAAGAGCACAATGTTGAGTTGGGCGACGCTCAGGCCCGGTCCTGCAGCGTCGGGGTACGAGACAATCCCAATGAGATCTCCCCGATTGGACCGTATCACGAGGTTGGCGAGCCACGAGAACGCTCCGCCCTCTGCTGCCTGGGTTGCGAGGAACCCCGTCACGTCCTCAACGATCCGGGGGGACAACACGACGAAGAACGTTCCAAACATGGTCCCGGTGATCGTGCCGACCCCTCCGATGAGAATGATGGCGATGAACTCGACGGAGAGAAAGATGTCCCAGCTCTCAGGCATGATCCGCCCAACCACCGAACCGAAGAGAGCGCCGGCGAGCCCTGCGTAGAACGAGGAGATCCCGAACGCCTGGGTCTTGGCTTTGGCATCGGGAACACCCATCACCTCGGCTGCAATGTCCCGGTCCCGGATGGCTGCCCATGATCTCCCGATCCGCGTGCGCATGAGGTTCTTGGCCAACAGAGCAAAGAGCGCCACGACGATCAGCAGGAAGAAGTACGTCTTCGCCTCGCCGGACATCTCCTCGATGTGGACCCACGGCAACCAATTGACCGGTCGCAGGAACCACCACAGCGGCCCGTCCGATGTGAACGAGATGATGGGGTCCATGTTCCGCCACAGGGAGAACTCCAGTGGAGGCCATGGACGCCCGATCCCTGGTTGTCCCGCGATCTTGCCGAGGTTCCGCCAGAGATACAGCCCGATGAACACCAGCCCGAGTGTCACGAACGCCAGGTACAGCCCTCGGACGCGCACCGCAGTCGGGGCAATCAGCACCCCCACGAGTGCGGCCACGACGCCAGCCATCGGGAGCCAGATCCAGATCGGGAGGCCAAGTCCCCAGATCGAGCTTCCGGCATCGCCACCCAACACCACCGCGGTGTACGCACCCACCGCCATGAAGAACGCGTGGCCGAGCGAGACCTGGCCGGCAACGCCGGTCAGAAGGTTGAGACCAAGGGCGGCAACCGCGAACACGAGCGCACGGTTGATGACGACCAACCACGAACCATGACCCAGGTAGCCGAAGAAGGGGAGCGCGGCAAGGGGTGCCAGAACGGCGATCAGGACCAGCAGCGCAAAGGAGATCTTCCTCGTTGTTGATGGGAGAAGCCCCATCTCGGACTCGTAACGCGTGTAGAGGTTTGGCCGTCCTCTCATACGCGTCTGATCTCCTCGGTACCGAACAGTCCGTACGGTCTGACCAGGAGGACCACCATCATCGCCAGCCATGGCACGATGCCGGCAAACCCGTTCCCGAGCCAGGTGACCCCTCCGAGGTACGTACCTGCAAACACTTCAAGAACGCCGATGATCATGCCCCCGTACACGGCACCACTCACCGAATCCAGACCACCGATGATCACGGCAGGGAACGCACGGAACGCGATCAACGCCGTGAACGGCCCGACCCCCGCCCCGCCCCGTGCACCGACCGAGGCGAAGATCCCGCCGAGCGCGGCAAACGCCGCCCCGATCGCCCACGCGATCGCAAACACCTTGCCGACCGAGATGCCTTGTGCCATCGCGGCCTCTTGATCGAACGCCGTCGCCCTCATGGCCACACCGGTCCGCGAGCGGAAGAACAGCGCCAGGAGCAGGACGACCAGGATCGTGACGAGGATCGAGACGATCTCCGTCTGTCCCATTCGGAGCGGTCCGAGGTCAACGTTGCTGATACCCCAGGGGTCGCCCAGCCCTGCGGTGGTGTTGTTCATGAAGTCATTGGTGATCGTTCGGATGACGAGATCGAGACCGAGGGTGATCATCGCAACCGCAAAGAGGGATTCCCCGATCATCGGTCTGATCGTGATCCGCTCGATGACCATGCCGATCGCTGCCGTCAGAAGAACAGCGATCAACGCCGAAAGGGTCCACTGGACCCAGTGAGGAGCCCAGGTGATCCACCGACCGGGAACGTTGATGGTGACCGAGAAGTACGAAACGAGGTAGGCGCCAAGTGCCGCGATGGCACCGTGGGCGAAGTTGACGACCTGGGTTGCCTTGAAGATGATGACGAACCCGAGTGCAAGCAGGGAGTAGATGGCGCCGAGGGCGATCCCCGAACCAAGGGCGTTCATGAACTTGTCAAAGCCACCTTGACTCGCCACTTGGGCGATGACACCAAAAAACATCACTGGTACATCGACTCCACGAGATCGCCAAACATGGTTTCCATGGCCGTTCGCTTCAGTTTCTGGGTCGCGGTCAACTCCCCGTCCTCATGATCCAGTTCCTTGGGGATCATCCTGAAATACTTGATCTGCTCGACCCTGGCGAACTTCACGTTCGTGGCATCGATGACGCCCTGCATCAACTCGATGACTTCGGGCTTCTCGGTCAGATCCCGATACGTCGTGTACGGGATCTGGCGCCGCAGCGCCCAGTCACCGACAACGTCGGCTTCGATCCCGATCAATGCGGTGATGTACTTGCGGCCATCACCGATGACCATGGCTTCCTTGATGAACGGTGAGGTCTTGAGACTGTTCTCGATCTCAGATGGCGAGATGTTCTTTCCGCCCGATGTGACGATGATGTCCTTGATGCGGTCCACGATCTTGACGTGCGTTCCATCGACCCACACCCCGACATCCCCCGTCTTGAGCCATCCATCCTCCGTGAAGACTGCCTCGGTCGCCTCAGGGTTCTTCCAGTACCCTGCGAACACGGCGCCGCTCTTGGTCTGGATCTCGCCGGTTGCCTCGTCGATGCGGAACCCCGTCCCTTCGTACGGCTCCCCCACGGTCCCAAGCTTGACCCGACCGTTCAGGTTCATTGATGCGCACGCCGTGTTCTCGGTCATGCCGTAGATCTCGTACACCGGGATGCCGAGTCCCATGAAGAACTCGAGCACCTCGGGGGCGATCGGAGCAGCTCCTGAACCTGCGTAGCGGCACTGACGCAGCCCGATCCTCTCACGAAGGGACCGGAAGAAGATCGGGTTGCCGATCCAGTAGACGATCCGTGAACCGAACGTGAACTCCCCGCTGTTCGCCACCCGTCGTGCACCGATGTAGCTTGCGAGTTTCAGCCCGAACGCACTGACGAGGCGTTTGAGGAAGGTTGCGTCCTGGAGACGGATGAGGACGCTGGCATGGATCCGTTCCCAGATGCGCGGAACGGCAAAGAAGATGGTTGGTTGCACCTCGCGGAGGTTCACCTGAACGGTCTCGATCGACTCGGCAAAGTTCAGAATTGGACCGTTGTACGCCATCGACCACGACGAGAAGAGCCGTTCAGCCACGTGGCACAGCGGCAGATACGTCAGCTTCTCGTCCTTGACGCTCTCTGGTTTGCCGCCAGCAAACCGGTTTGGGTCACTGAGAACGTGTTTGACCGCGACCTCGATGTTGCGCTGGGTGAGCATCACACCCTTGGGAGGACCGGTTGTTCCGGAGGTGTAGATGATGGTGACGACATCGTCGGGCTGGGCCTCGAGCATGAGCCGCTCAACCGATCCGGGGTTGCGGTCGCGGTGTTCGCGGCCGAGTTCCATGAAGTCGTCCCAGTGCATGAGGCGGTCGTCATCAAGAGTTCTCACACCGCGTGGTTCGAGATAGATGATCTTCTCGATCGTCGGGTACGCACCAGGGCCTGCATCGATGACCTTGTCGACCTGTTCCTGATCCTCGGCGAGATGCACCTTTGATCCGGCGTCGTTGATGAGGTACTGCGTCTCTGCCATCGGGTTGGTTGGGTAGAGACTTGTGGAGATTCCATTGATTGCCGATGTTGCAAAATCGAAAATGACCCACTCGGGTCGATCCTCGGAATGGATGGAGGTCACATCCTTGGGTTGTACCCCAAGGGCCAGCAACCCGTGGGCGGCGGTCAGGACCTCATCCCACACCCGGGCCGACGTTCTCTCCTGCCAGATGCCGAAGTCCTTGTCACGCATGGCGACACGATCAGGGGTTCGGGTGGCCCACTCCCGCACCCGCCAGGCAACCGACGGGAAGGCATCACTGAGATCGGGCGTACCCGTGAACTCGAGTGTTGCCGTCATGTCACAGACCTCCACCTCTGGTTGGACAGGGAGAACATAATCGAAATCACCGTGACTTGCACTTAGCAACCGGCGCCGGTGGTCTCACCCGTTGGAGGCTGCCGGTTGGGTGCGGATTCCGATCACGTTGAACCGTCCGGTCACGAACGCCGGGTCGGTCAGAGATGCGTTGCCTGCTGCGTTTGCGCCCGTGACATGGAAATCGGAGTACGCCGCCGACTGGTTGACAAACAGTCCGCCGGTGAGATTGAAGGCAACCGAGACGCCGGCATCGATCGCTGCATCGACGATGGCGTCCATGGCGTCCTCATCCGTCGTATACGCAAGCCAGGTGATGGCACCGTTGCGCTTGGCAGCCTCCCTGGCAAGGTCGATGCTCTCCTGTCCTGACCCCGTCTTGATCACGAAGATCACGGGGCCGAACATCTCTGACATGTAGGTGTCCTTCTCCTTGGCGTCGACCGCCACGATCGCCGGCGTGCGGATGGTCGCTCCGGGGAACTCCTCTGAAGGAACCACTCTCGAACGCGCCAGCACGGTGCCACTCCCCTCAGCCGCAGCGACCCGCGCCGCGGTGTCCTGGCCCTTGATTGCACCGAGGATGCCCACTGCTCGTGCGTCGTCACCAAGGAGGCCGTCGATGGCACCGACAAACCCCGCAACGACGTCGTCGTAGGTCGCAACACCGTCTGCGGTTCGGACCCCGTCACCCGGTATGAAGAGGTTCTGGGGCGTCGTGCACATCTGGCCCGAGTACATCGTCATCGAGACACTGAGATTGCCAAAGACCCCTTTCAGGTCGTTGACCGAGTCGAGGATCACCGAGTTCACCCCCGCCTTCTCCGTGTACACCACCGCGTGGGTCACGTTGGCTTCGAGCCACTCACCGAACGCGGTTCCACCCGTGTAGTCGACAATCCCAACCTCGGGACGCATGACGAGATCCTTCGCAGCAGGGTTGCCGGGGGTGTCGACGATCATCTGGACAACGTTGGGATCCTGCCCCATCGCCGAAAGCACTTCACGAGCGGTTCTTGTGAAGAGCGCAAGGGGGAGAACCGTTGCCTGGTGTGGTTTGATGATGACCGGGTTCCCCGTGGCAAGACTCGCAAAGATCCCCGGGTACCCGTTCCAGGTCGGGAAGGTCGAGACCCCGATGGTGACCGAGACCCCGCGGGGCTTGATGAGCCACTCCTTCTCGATGACCAGGGGTGGACGTGACCCCTGGGGTTTCTCCCAGGTCGTGGGTCCAGGCAGGTTGTCCTGCTCGCGGTACGCGTACGCGACGGCTTCGAGTCCACGATCCAGGGCGTGTGGTCCCCCGGCTTGGAACGCCATGGTGAACGTCTGACCCGTGGTGTGCATGACGGCGTACGCCATCTCAAAACTCTGACCGCCAAGGCGTGAAAGGATCTCAAGACATACGTCGGCTCGTTTTGCCGGTGCGATGCGCCGCCATGAATCCATGGCGGCGACTGCGTCCGCGATGACCCGATCGACCGTCGTTGCGGGGTACGAGATGTTGAGATCGATGCCGTACGGCGAAGCCTCCTCGACGGCAACGAATCCGTCATGGGCCTGACCCGTGTCGAACCCGGTTCCCAGCAGCGCCTCGAACGCAGCCTGGCCTTCGGCCGGTGCCTCCTCCCCATACGCCTTGGGGTGTTCTGGGAAGGCACTCCAGAAGGTTCGCTCATCGATCGCTTGAAGTGCCCGTGCGAGGGTTTCGTCATGCTTGACACCGAGGTCTGCCACAAGGGGTCCTTTCTCACGTGATCCTCCACCCTACCGAGGCGGAACGGCGCGTGCTGCATGGCTGGGAACCAGGGCGGCCCGCCTCCTCGGGCGGTTCCCCGATGACGACTCCCCATCCTCGGCTACTCTGCTCGGCATGGCAGACGCATTCATCATTGACACCATCCGTACCCCCATCGGTCGCTTTGGAGGAGCCCTCTCATCCGTGCGCCCCGACGATCTTGCATCACAAGTCATCCGGGATGTCGTGGAGCGGGTGGGGATCTCCCCGGAACGCTACGACGACGTGTATTTCGGGGCGGCCACCCAGGCAGGTGAGGACAACCGGAACGTTGCACGTATGGCGTCACTGCTCGCCGGTATGCCCGTCACCGTACCGGGCGCGACCATCAACCGCCTGTGCGGATCAGGGATGGAAGCGGTCGGACTCGCTGCCAGGGCCATCAAGGCGGGTGAAGCCGATCTGTTGATTGCCGGAGGGGTCGAGTCCATGAGCCGTGCTCCCAAGGTCATGCCAAAGGCCACGTCAGCGTTTGATCGAAACACCGAGATCTACGACACCACGATCGGGTGGCGGTTCGTCAATCCTCGCATGCGTGAGCGGTTCGGTGTTGACGAGATGCCGGGGACCGCGGAGAACGTCGCAAAGGAGTTCGATGTCTCTCGCGCTGATCAGGACGCGTTCGCCCTTCGCAGCCAATCTCGTGCGGCGATCGCCGTCGAGCGTGGGGTACTCGCCGAGGAGATCACGGCTGTCTCGGTGAAACAACGTCGGGGTGACCCCATCATCGTCGACTCGGATGAGCACCCACGTCCCGGCACCTCCCTTGAACAACTCGCCAAGCTCGCCCCGATCTTCGACGGAGGAACGGTCACCGCGGGAAACGCCTCGGGCATCAACGATGGCGCAGCGGCTCTTGTGGTCGCCTCAGAGGCGGTTGTCGAAGAACTCGGGCTGACGCCGTCGGCCCGGATCGTCGCCATGGCAGCAGCAGGGGTACCCCCCAGAATCATGGGGATGGGACCGGTTCCTGCGACCCAGAAACTCCTGGAGCGAACGGGGGTGGCGTTGGCTGACGTGACCAACATCGAGCTCAACGAGGCGTTCGCGGCCCAAGGTCTGGCGTGCCTCCGCCAACTCGGGCTTGCCGATGACGCTGAACACGTCAACCCAAATGGTGGAGCAATCGCACTCGGACATCCTCTCGGGATGAGCGGTGCCCGACTGGTGATGACGGCAACCCGTGAGCTCACTCGTCGGGAAGGCCGCTACGCAGTGACCACGATGTGCATCGGTGTTGGTCAGGGAATCGCCATGCTGCTCGAACGCACTCCCTGAACAGCGGTTACGCGTTGGGTACGCTGCGCGTATGCCACCCAGCCGAACCGACCTCGTTGCGCTGACCCAGGACCCCACGGCGTTTCTGACCCATACTGATCCCACCCTTCGTCGGATGGCTGTCACGGCGCTCGACGCATCATCTGCTTCCCTGCATATCACCACCCTTTCCACCCTTCTCACGGATGTGAGCGAGCCAGTTCGTGCTGCGGCAACGGAGAAGCTCGGACTCTGTGGCACCGACGCCCTCGAGCTACTTGCCACCGTTGAGCAGGATGCGGCTGCAACGGTGCGTGAGGCGTTGGCGACGGCGTACGGTTCGATCGGGGATGCGTCCACGCTTTCTTGGCTGGCCGATGTTGCATCGAACGACCAGGACCGGCAGGTCCGGGAAGCGGCTGTGGCAGCCATTGGTGCCCTCGGACACCCCGAGGGACTCGATACGCTCCTCACCCTGGTTGTCGATGGTCCCGCGCAGATTCGGAGACGGACAATCGTTGCCATCACCGTCTTTGACGACCCACGGGTCGAACCTGCAATCCGCAAGGCGGCACTCGATCGAAACCCTGGTGTCCGGGAGGCGGCGGAGATGGTGGTGGGGCGACAGATCCAGGAGGCGTGAGCACGGGCTCACCACCGTCTGACGTCCCCTACTTCTCGATGATGATTCGGTGGTAACGCATCGGCCATACGCCGGAGCGCCGGATCTCAATCACTTTGTGTCCGTCACGCTCGGCCCACATGCTCAGCTCCGTGGGTGCGAAGCGGTCGCGACTCAGAATCTCGATTCGTGTGCCATCCGGAACGGTCTTCATGAGCTTCCCAGCCCGAATGAGGCCGGTTGCACACGGGGCGCTTCGGTTGTCAAGCAGTTG
>CAZULI010000052.1:0-9420 GCA_964621095.1 uncultured Acidimicrobiaceae bacterium
AACTATTTGTTGAGCGACATCGCCGTCTGATCCACATCCACGGGTTCTGTCAGGGCCGATCCACGGGACAGACGACACCATCACGGGGTTTCCATCCTGATCCGCCTCCCGTCGAACCAGGAGTGGCACCAACCCGTCCCGCTTGTCGGGACCGACGAACCGTCCCCCGCCGACAGCGTGTCGGTACGACCGGGTCGTATCACTCGAACTCCAAATCTACGGAGGTAACCCCCATGAAGCGATCAGTCATCCTGCTTGTCAGTGGAATGTTGCTGGTGTCTGCATGTAGCAGTGCATCCCCAACAACCACGACGGAAGAGACCACAACGACAACGGTGGAAGAGACCACCACAACAACTGCCCCCGAGGTGACCAGCACCACGGCGGAGGCAACCGACGACAGCGAGGGGATCCCCACCGAGCCGGTGGTGGCAGGTGAGAACGCGGACGCCGACGCCATCGTTGACGTCTATGCGGTCGTCTTTGACAGCACGACAACGTTTGAGGAGAAAGCTCCCTTCATCGACGATCCTTCCGGCCTTGAGTCAACCGTTGAGGCGTACATGAACGCCGGTGAGGCAGTTGGCGGGATCATCCTCGCGGTCACGGAGGTCGGCATCGACGGTGATCAGGCGGCGACCCTCTACGACCTGCTCTTTGCGGAGAACCCGTTCCAGACCAACCAGACGGGTGAAGCGGTGCGCAACAACGGCGAATGGCAGGTCACGCGGGAGTACTTCTGCTCGATCATGACCCTCGCACGGGTTGGATGTCCCTGACCGGACACAGGATGCGTCGTGCCCTGTCCCGGACAGGGCGCGACGACTGAAACCCCGAACACAGAAAGCCTTGCAGTCCTTGGGATCTCCCTTGACTGCAAGGCTTTCTTGTTGTGGGCGATACTGGATTTGAACCAGTGACCCCTGCCGTGTCGAGGCAGTGCTCTTCCGCTGAGCTAATCGCCCTCTCGGGAACCGGAAGATAGCCTGCGGATCAGGACAACCGCAACGTTCACCCTGCGGCAGCTTTTCTGGCACTGTCACGGCGCCACAACAACAGGGTGATGACCCCGATGATGACCTGAGGGAAGTACGTCAGGGCCCGCCACACAAGCGTTGCCGCCAACGCTTCATTCTGCGCCAACCCAAACCCTGCGAGCATGCTGGTGATGATCGCATCCGTGGTGCCCAAGCCACCAGGGGGGATCGGGAGGAATGTGGCGAGACGACCAAGGGCGAACGCCGCAAACGCCTCCGGCAACGAGATCGGGCCGTCGAACCCGCCCTGAAGTGCCACCACCGCGAAGTACAGGATCGAGAACTGGGCGAGCTGCTGGCCGACGTTGGCGACCGTGATGACCAGCCAACGCTCGGCAACCACATCAATGATGGAGGTTCGGAAGTCAACGAGCGTCTTGGCCGCGTCAAAACGCACATTCTTCGAGAACGCCGACGCCCCCCAACCAATGACCGAGTTGGCGATGCCACCGATCTTGCGAGCCAGGTGCTCACTCCGGAGGACAAGAGCGAGCCCACCAACCATCAATGCGAAGAGGAACGCAGCCAGGATGGTGCGGGTCACGTCATCTGCCCCCGTCTGACCGGTGATCGTGAGTCCCATGACTGCCACGAGGGGGAGCGACAACGTGACGAGGGTGTTCCACACGCTCGTGATGCCGATGGCGGCCGTGACGGGTGATGGGCTGTACCCGTAGCTTGACAACATGCCGTACTGGACGGCGAGACCCCACGCCCCACCACCGGGGATCACATTGGAGATCATGAACGAGGTCTGGCGTGTGTAGAAACCGTGTTTGAACCCGAGATCCGGCATGGCGGTGGTGTATGGGTAGACGTACAGGATGATGAGACCGATCGTGGCGGCGCCAATGAACCCGAACTGCCATGTCTGCATGGTCCGGACCGCTTCCCACGCACCTGCGTAGTCACCGAACTGTGGCAACACCACCACAAAGACGATGGCAAGCACGACGAGCGTGAGAATCGAGGCCACGATCTGTTGGTGACCGAACGCTGGTCGTGGGGGCTCAAGCGACTCGGGTGTCGGGTGCGTGTCGTCGACCATCGCCTGTCTTCACGTGGGGTTGGGCCGGGAAGCCCTCGGGTACTCAGACTCTAGATGCTTGGTGCCACGAAAACCACCAACGACACATTGGAGGCGACGGCGGGATTCGAACCCGCGTACAGGGTTTTGCAGACCCTTGCCTAGCCACTCGGCCACGTCGCCGAACAAGAAGGGCGGCCACAGCAGACCGCCCTCCTCTCGGAGCGGACGACCGGGTTCGAACCGGCGACCTCAACCTTGGCAAGGTTGCGCTCTGCCAGCTGAGCTACGTCCGCGCTGGCGTGATGGTATCACGGAGGGGTTCTTTCTACGTCCCTGCCAGACCGGTGGATCCAAACCCCCCTGTCCCCCGTTCGGTCTCATCGAGTTGGTCGACCTCGACGAATTGCGGGGACTCAACCGCCATGACCACGAGCTGGGCGATGCGATCACCGGCGTTGATGACAAACTCCGTGTCTGAGTGGTTGATGAGTCCGACCCGGATCTCGCCGCGGTACCCCGAGTCGATGAGCCCGGGGGCGTTGGCAACGGTGATCCCGTGCTCGATCGCAAGCCCTGAGCGCGGCAGGACGAACCCCCCGTACCCGGGTGGAATCGCCATGGACAAACCGGTACCGACCAGGACCGTTTCACCGGGTGCAATCGTGTGTGCATGGGACGCCGAGAGGTCGGCGCCGGCATCGCCCACGTGGGCCGCGCGGAGCATGGGAATCCATTGGTGTGAGCGGACAACAGGTATCTTCATGTGGGGATTCTCCCATGGAGTGAGGACATGACAACCAAATTTCCACAGGACGCTGACAACGGCGACGGATCGTGGTTCTTGGAAGCAGTGGGTGCCACTCCCCCACGACCCACGGGCGCTGACGCCATGGCGGAGCTCACCAAGGAGAACGAGATCATTCCTCCTCCCGACGACACCGATACCGCGGTCGAACCCCAGGAAGCCCCAAGCGTTGACGAGCCACCGACCGACTCATCCGAGCCGGCTGACGAGTTCCCCACCGACACACCTCTTCCCGAACCGCCTGTCGATTCGACCACTGACGAGCCCGCTGGGAACGCAACTACGGACGAGCCTTCTGCAGGCACACCCCCCACCGAGCCGCCTGCTGACACAACTGGTACCGACAAGCCGGTCCGGGCCGATACCCCAACCGTGGTCATGCGAACCACACAGATCACGACGTCCTCCTTCGACGGCAACCCGGGCACCACCAACGCAACCTACGACCGTTCTCGCCGAGCAGCGATCAAACCGGTAACGCCGCCTCCACCGCCAGTGTCTCCTCCACCGCCAGTGTCGCCACCTCCCCCGACGCCCGCCCCACCAGCAGGTCCGAGCGTCCCCCCGGTACCGCCGGCTCCGACGTTTGAGGCGACCCCCGTTCATGTGGAGCCTGTGGAAGCGGACGAGGTGGAGGCAGCACTGGCACGACCCCTCCGGTCCAAACGATCCTTCCGGTGGCCGATCGTCACGGTCCTGGTCCTGGCGATTGTTGCCGTTGCTGCTGCAGTCGTCTGGTTGCCGCGGGCAACCAGTGCAGAAGCACTGAAAGTCCGACAGTCCTACTACGACGCCACCTCCGCGGTGCGCAACCACCTCCCCTCCGCACAAACAGCCCTTGATGCCATCACGGATCTCGACTCGTCAGCGGACGCCCTGTCAGCCGCCATTCCGATCATCGCCACGCTTGACAGCTTGGCGTTCGACATGGAGGCAGTCGCCATCGAACCGCTTCCCAGCGTCCTTCCCCTCGTTCCCAAGGGAGCGATCGATGCCCTCAAGCCGGTGCAGCAACAAACCACACTCCTTGGCGCTGAGGGAGCCAAAGTGGCGTCACGGCTTGGATACGGGTACATCTACCGAACGACGATTCCCAGCCTGATGAACACGGGCAACCTGCCGACCTCAGCGTCAACCGACACGATCAACACGCTCAGCGTGACCCTGTCCACCTCTCTGTCACAGGACGCGACGAGCGTGGCAACACTCCCCGATGACGCCACGTTTGCCGATGTTCAGCAGCAGGCCCTCGATGCTCACACCCGCTACACCCAATGGCAGAGTGAGTACCTGTCGGCGTTGACGTCACAGAACACCGAAGCTGCCCTCACACTCGTGCGGGAACTTGATGATCTGCGAGCGGGGCTCAACGCTGCCAACGCCGCCGCGCTTGGCGTGTTCCGGACGGAGTTGGACACCGAGATCGTGACGTACGCAAGTCAGCTTGAGTCGCACATGGCGGTGCTCACTCAGCTCTGATCGACTCCCCTTCAAGGGAAGCCACGGCGCGTTCGAAGTCGCCAGCACTCTGGAACTCCTTGTACACCGAGGCAAACCGCAGATACCCCACCTCATCGAGGTCACGGAGTCCTTCGAGCACGATCTGGCCGATCTCATCAGCGTTGATGTCCCCGGTGGAGGTGGATGCCGCCCGTTCGACCATGGTGACGAGGTTGTCAACCGCGTCCTGGGGGACGGGGCGGTCAGCAAGGGTGATCTCAAGCCCCCGTCGTACTTTGGTCGCATCAAACGCCTGACGACGACCGTCACGTTTGATCACCATGATCGTCGCCGCCCGCTCAAAGGTGGTGAAACGATGACCACACTGGGGACACGCACGCCGCCTGCGGATTGCCGTCCCCTCCTCAGCCTGACGCGAATCAACCACTCGGGTCTCACTCGTGGCACACAGGGGGCATCGCATCGCATCATCGTACCCGTTGGCAGGACCACTACACCAAGACGGTCCGAGCGACGGTGCGAGAACCTCGGGTTACACCCCGGTCCCGGGAATCTGGATGACCTGGCCGATCCGGAGTGCGCCAGCATCGATCTCATTGATGCGTTCGATCACGGCGACGATCTCTCTCCGGTCGCGATCAGCGGGGCCGTACTCCGCAGCGATCTGCCAGAGCGTGTCGCCTGCCTTGATCCGGTACGGGACCGTCTCGCCGACTACAAACGACGCCTGACTCGCCGAGGAGAGGAGGAGAAGCACGACAACAATCGTGATGGAGATGATGGAGAGCGCCCGAAGTTGTGCGCTTCTGATTCTCGTCATGCTTCCCACTCCTCCTACCTCGGGTGTCGGGTGGCTGAGGTACCCCTCCGCCGCTCGGCCCAATCCACCAACCACACGAACCAATCAAACAAACCGAACGTTTGTTCGATCACAGAAGATACTGTATCGAACACTTGTTCGAGTGTCAAGTCACTTCTCGTCGAACTCCGGAGGGCCCCGTCCGGGCGGCTGTACCACACCTCGGAGAACAGCGGGACTCACTCCCGATGCCGATGCAATCGAACATATGTTTGGCCTGGCGAGGAAGTTCTGGTACGCTCGTGACAACGGACGGAGGACATGTGACGGATCCCAGGAATTTGACAGCGAGACAGCGGGAGATTCTCGAGCTCATCAGAACGACGGTGGCGAGCCGTGGCTACCCCCCATCGGTGCGCGAGATCGGGGACGCTGTGGGGCTCAGCTCCCCCTCAACCGTCCATAGCCATCTCTCGACCCTGGCGAATGAGGGGTTCATCCGACGAGACCCCTCCAAACCGCGTGCCATCGAAGTCATCGAACCCGATGGAGCGATCCCGATCTCGCGAGCAGCGATCCGGGACGTCCCCCTTGTGGGCTCGATCGCCGCAGGTTCACCGATCCTTGCCGAGGAGGACATCGAGGAGATCTACCCGCTCCCCGTCGAGCTCGTCGGCCAGGAGCCCGTGTTCATGTTGACCATCCGTGGCGACTCGATGATCAACGCGGGGATTCTCGATCGGGACTACGTCGTCGTTCAGAAACAAGCGACTGCCCGGCGAGGCCAGATCGTGGCTGCCCTCATCGGGGGGGAGGAGGCCACCGTGAAACGTTTCGAGCAGACCGATGTCGGTATCGTGCTCCATCCTGAGAACGATGCCTACACACCCACGGTGTACACGGACGGCATCGAGATCCTCGGGGTGGTCGTGGCGGTGCTTCGCAGGGTTGACTAATCCACGGTCCCGGTGAACACGATCTCAGCGGGACCGTTCATCCAGGCGCCGTCATCATCAAACGAGATCGTGAGGACTCCCCCACGCAGGTGGACCGCCACGGGTTGTGCCACCCCCCGCACCTCATGGGCCATGTACGCAGCGGCGGTGGACCCCGTTCCCGAAGCGGGGGTCTCCCCAACGCCACGTTCCCAGATACGTGCCTTGATGCCACCGTCCTCCAGGATCTCAACAAACTCAACGTTGGTTTTGTTGGGGAACAGCGGATCGTTCTCGATCAAGGGCCCAACCTCACTCACTGGTGCCACGTCGACGTCGTCGACGAACACGATGGCGTGCGGGTTCCCGATGGAGAGAGGATGGAGTTCGACGTCGCCGATCGCAAGCGTGTCGGTCCGGTAGCGCTGTGGCACGCCGACAAACGCTCGGACCGTGTCAGCCATGATGGTGACGGGGTGATCCCCCACGACCGTCCGGACGATGAAGTCACGGTCGGCAACCCAACCCCGCTGGTACGAGAGTCTGGCGACACACCGCAACCCGTTCCCACACATCTCGGCCTCCCCCCCGTCGGCGTTCCAGTACCGCATCGAGATCGTGGAGGCGTCGATCGGGGCAATCACGAGCACCCCATCGGCCCCAATTCCGGTGCGGCGGTCACACCACCGGGCAACATCGCTGGCTTCAGGCTCATACGGCCCGTCGAACACGATGAAATCGTTGCCAAGACCCTGCACCTTCACGAACTCCACGCCATGACCCTTTCGATGTGTCCGACAACGCTCTCGATGCGCTGTTGCTCGTCATCCTGCCACGCCATCCAAACAATGCGCGGATCTCGCCGGAAGTACGTCCGTTGTCGCTTGATCAAAGCATGGGTGGCGCGTTTGGCGTCGTCGATGCCTTCGGCGAGGGATCGGTCCCCACGAACGGTGGGGAGGAGTTCCTTGTACCCGACCGCCTGCCGTGCGGTCCGCCCAAGGCGACCCGCCAGACGCGCAACCTCCTCAACCAGCCCCACATCGATCATGGCGTCAAACCGGGCGTCCGCTCGCTCATGAGCACGGCCCCCGGCATCGATCCCGATGCTGTGGTGGGCGATGAGCGGCTCATACGTGCGGAACGCCGTGGCCTCGGGTTTGTTCGCCCGTACGAGGGGTCCTTCCCCCGTCAAACGGGCGACCTCGACCGCCCGGATCACCCGTCGCGGGTTGTCCAGGTCAACGATCGTCTCGGCGCCCGGCTCCCAGGCCAGGAGTTCTGCAACCAGCACCTCGGTCGGGATCATCTCCAGCTCTGCTCGTACGTCGGCATCCGTTGGGGCAAACGTCATGGGATCGACCATGGCGCGGAAATGGAGACCTGATCCACCGACGATCAGGACACGTCCCCGGCGCTGGGTGATGTCGTCAATTGCAGCACGACCATCGGCCTGGAACGCGACCACGTCGTACTCCTGGGATGGGTCAACCACATCGACCATGTGGTGAGGAATGCGCTCCCGGATGGCGGCGCTTGGCTTTGCGGTACCGATGTCCATACCTCGGTACACCTGCATGGAATCAACCGAGACAATCTCAGCGCCAAACCGTTCTGCAACCGCCTCGGCAATGGTTGACTTTCCCGACCCGGTGTGACCAACAATGGCTACAACGTTCAGAGCAGCACACCCTCAAGATGGTGGGCTGCAGCACGCACCACCCGCACATTCAGGAACGTCCCAGGTGGCCATTCCCCTTCGAGATGCACAATCCGGTTCCCACGCGTCCGGGTCGTGGCAACCGCGGCGTTCTTCCTCGATGGACCCTCCACCATGACCGAGACCTCGCGCCCGACCTGCATCTCATTGTTCTCCAGGGTGATGGCGTCCTGGAGGGTCGTCAGGCGTTCAAACCGGGCCTGGATGACCCCTGGGTCGATCTGTTCGTCCATGTCGGCTGCCGGTGTACCGGGGCGGGGTGAGAACTGGAACATGAACGCGGTGTCAAAACGCGCCCGACGCATCACCTCGAGGGTGTCCTCGAAGTCCTCCTCCGTCTCACCGGGAAACCCGACGATCACGTCAGTCGACGTCGCCAGGTCCGGCACGATGGAGCGCATCATCTCGAGCTTGGCCAGAAACCGTTCTGCGGTGTAACCGCGATGCATGCGCGCCAGTATGCGGTCACTTCCTGACTGGAGGGGGAAGTGAATCTGTTCGCACACAGCTGGTGTCTCGGCCATGGCGCGTGCGACATCCTCACGGAAATCTTTCGGGTGGGGGCTCACGAAGCGAATCCGTTCGATCCCCTCGATGCCACCCACGCGACGGAGCAGTTCGGCAAAGTACGGTTTCCGACCATTGAGCTCCAGATCGCGCCCGTACGAGTTGACGTTCTGGCCCAACAGGGTGATCTCCTTGACTCCCTCTTTCGCCAGCGCCTCGATCTCACGGATGACGTCTCCTGGTCGTCGGGACACCTCGACCCCCCGCACGAGGGGAACAATGCAGAACGTACACGAGTTGTTGCACCCTACGGTGATCGTGACCAGTGCCGAGTGCTCTGATTCACGCTGGATCGGGACCCCACTCGGGACCTCACGCGCCGTGTCGGCCTCATTCCAGATCTCGGTGATGGGACCCCACTCCTCAGCGTGATCGAGCAGATCGACCACGCGGTGCACATTGTGGGTGCCGAACACGACGTCGACCCATCCAGCACGTTCCTGGATCAAGTCACGTTCTTTCTGAGCCGAGCAACCGCCCACGGCGATCCTCAGATTCGGCCGTTCCATCTTGGATCGTTTGAGCGCACCCAGGTATCCGTAGAGCTTCGCATCGGCGTTCTCCCGGATCGTGCACGTGTTCAACACGATGAGATCCGCGGTCTCAGCAGACTCCACACGGACCATGCCGTCGGCCTCGAGGAGACCTGCAATGCGTTCGGAGTCGTGCTCATTCATCTGGCACCCGAACGTACGAATGAAATAGCTCTGACCCTGGCGTCTTGGTGCACGCACCTCTTTGACGCGAGGGGGTTCCAACATGGTGAGTTCTGACATGATCATTTCAGACGGGGATGATTCCGTGTGATGGTATTGGCCGTGGTGCTTCCATTTGGCGCGAGCCGCCAGGGAACCTACCGGGCAAACCCCTTCGCCCGGTATTCACGGATGACGGTGACCTCGATCTGACCCGGGTACTGCAAGTCATCCTCGAGCTTCTTTGCGATCGAGCGCGCCAGGTTCTGCGACCCAAGATCATCAAGGGAACCCGGGTCGACCACCACCCGCACCTCACGCCCTGCCTGCAATGCATACACCTTCTCGACACCGTCAAACCCACGAGCGAT
>CAZULI010000053.1:0-9362 GCA_964621095.1 uncultured Acidimicrobiaceae bacterium
CGTCAGCAGTTTGTGGGAATCGCACTCGGAGAACAAGAACGTGTATCCCTGGTTCCGTAACCGGCAACCGGATGACCAGATTGGCTATTCAATTTTGATATACCGGGTTCCCTGATTTAAACAGGTCGGAACTGGCAAAGTGGATGGTATCGGGTTTACAGACAGTTGAGAGTTTTTTTCTAAAATTTTCTGTGTACCTCGGTGTACTTTCTCTAAGATAGGGTTTTTATGGTGCGTAGCAGACAGAGTTGGTGGTGTGTGGTGGGCATTGGCGTAACGGCCGTTGCCTTGCTGTTTGATCTGCCGTTGTCCTGGTCGGCGGGGCTGGCGTTTTTAATGCTATTTGTCTGGCCGACATTAACCTGGCGCCTGTGGCTGCGGGGCAGCGGCGCGGAACAGTTGGTAGCGGGGGCCGGGCTGGTTTTGGCAATGAATGTTTTGGTGGGCTTGTTGTTGGTTTATTTGCCCGGGGCGGTAGAACGGCCGTTGTCCCTCCTCATATTTACGTTGTTGGCGTTGTTGCCTTGTTTGTTTGGCGGTAAGTACACCCGCGCTTTCCCCTCCTTCCCGGCGCTTTCCGCACAAACGATGGCGGTGGTGGCCCTTATAGGGTTGGCGGCTCTCTTTTTCCGCTTAACCAACCTCAGTTACAGTGAGTTTCAAGGAGATGAAGGTACGATCCTGATGCGGGCGGCGGCCATGATCACCGGTGATGAAGCCGAGATTTTTCTGCATCAGAAGGGTCCCGTGGAAATATTGCTGCCGCTCAGTTTATGGACTCTGGCCGGGTCGATCAACGAATTTTGGGCGCGGCTGCCTTTTGCCTGGGCCAGCCTGTGGGCGTTGGCGGCGGTGATGCTGCTAGCCAGGCGTTGGTTTGACCGTTTTACCGGCTTACTGGCCGGCAGCTTGTTTGTGCTGGTCGGTTTTGCCATTGCCTTTGGTCGCATTGTGCAGTACCAAAGCCTGGTGATGGTATGGTCGGCGCTAGCCCTGTGGCAGGCCAGCCGCTTTGTGGCTGAGGAGCGGAGAAGCGATTTGTGGTTAACGGCCGTTTTCCTGGCGGCCGGTTTGTTGGCTCATTATGACGTGGCGCTGACGCTGCCGGCCATTGGTTGGCTGCTGCTGGGTTATCTGTGGCGTAAACGGCAGTGGGAGTGGGGAGCCTGGGGAGTGGCGGCGGCGCTGGGCTTGTTGATTTTAGCGGTTTTTTACATCCCCTTTGCTCTCAATCCCAATTTTGCTCGCACGGGGCGCTATCTGCTGCAAGACCGGGTGGGGGCTGGCGAGGGGCAGGGGATCATGAGTTGGAGTGGAACGGCCGTTTGGCAGATGGTCACATTTTATAATAGTCTCTACTTTATTATGGGGCTGGCAACGCTGCTGCTGGTAGGCGTGTGGCTCTTGTGGCGGCGTAAACAGCAGGCTGTCGCCCTGCTGTATTTTGCCGTCCCCTTCCTGTTTTATTTATTCATTGTGGTAGATCCGCGTACCCACGTTTATACGTTTTTCCCCGGCGCTGTCATTTTGGCGGCGGTGGGGGCGGCCGCTATCTGGCAAAAAGTGAGCCATCAATCGCAGCTAAAATGGGCGGCAGCGGCCCTGTTTGCTTTGTTCTGGCTGGTTTCAGCGGCTTACGTTTATCTGATGTTTATTGATACCACGCCGGAGCGTCAGCGCACCTGGGCCGAAAATCGACCCGCCTTTTACCCCACAACCTGGGCGGAGCCGCCTTTGTATGGCGTCTTTGGCTTTCCCCATCAGGCCGGCTGGCGCATCGTGCGCCCCTTGTTGAAAGAGGACGCTTTTCCCTACGCCAGCAATGAGGAGCGAGAAGTGACGAACTGGTATATGGTCCACGCGCCGCGCACCCACTGCCCCAACTTTGAGACGTTTATGTTGGCGGCGGATACCAAAGACGAAATCCCGTACGACCCGGCCTGGTTGGAATCTTTAAATGTGCAGGCAGAGGTGGTGGTAAACGGCCGTTCTTCCCTGCAAATTTATAGCCATCTACCCGTCGATGCTGGACAAACCTACGAAGCGGCCGGCAGCCAGCATTGGTTGACCCCCGCCCAGGCTGCGCCGCCCTCCTTTAGTGGTGTACACCCCGTCAACATCGTTCTTGGCGATCAAGTCGTGGCCCTGTTGGGTTATGATCTGGACGATAGTCGCGCTTATCCCGGCGGCCAACTTGTTGTCACCTTATATTGGCGGCCCCTCGTTCCCTTTGATGAAAATTATCAGACCTTTGTCCATCTTTATGATGGCGAACTACGCGCCCAGCATGATGGCGCTCCCGAGTGCGCCATCAACCCCACCACTCGCTGGGAACCGGGGCAGATCATCATAGACCCTCACATCGTTCCCCTCCCTCTGGAAACGCCAGTAGGGGAGCTTGCCCTCCTTGCCGGCATGTATAACTTACTTACAGAAATACGGTTGGCTCCTGTCGATTCGTCCACTGATACCATACATTTAGACGATATAACGATCCGGCAGGAATGATGATTCTGGCCGGGAACATGAGAACATGACATTTGACGGAAAAGTGTAAGAAGATAGAATTCATTCTTGATAGGAATTGGTAATCTTGATTTACTCTCTGTTGGGCAATGTAGCTTTATTCTTCTTGGCATAAACAGAAACAATATATTAATCAGACACCGCTCAACAACTAGCAGTTCCCTATCCAAACCATAGAAAAATACATTTCACGAATAATCTCTATTTGGAGGAGATAATGAAAAACATTCCCCCTCGTTCTCGTTTAGCGGCTGTAGGGGCCAGTCTAATCTTAGCCCTTTTGATGATTATCATCGTCGTCAATGCCTCTATCGCCTTACCCCTCGATGCCAATCTGGATGGCTCTACCAAAAAAGCAAGCGCCAGCGTAGCCACCCCAGGACAAACCCTGCGTTACACCATTGTCATTAGCAACAGCGGTGATTTACACGCCAACAATGTGCTTATGACGGATACGCTGCCCATCAGCGTCACTTATCAGGGCGGCCTGGCGGTAAATGTGGATAATGCCTTCACCATTGGCTATGGTGAAAGTAACGGCGTCATCACCTGGACTGGCTCTCTCGGCGAACAAGGTCAGGCGGCTATAACTTTCAATGCCCGTCTTACAGATACATTAATGGGTGGTGAAGTGATCACAAACACGGCCGTTATCACCGGCGCCGGTACACTTTTCACCCGGTTGGCAACCACCAGCGTCATCACAGAAACCACGCTCTATTTCCCCATCATCTTCAAAGCAGTGCCAACCCCTTACCTTCTCTCCCTGCCTCGGCCCACATCCAGCAATCAATGGGCAGTATCCTGGAATGCTCCTGACCCGAACGTAACCGCCTACCAACTGCAAGAAGATGATAACGCCGCTTTCTCATCCCCTGTCACCTATGATATCGGGGGCGCTACCACCTCTCACGCAATTCAGCATAATGCTTCCACCAACACCCACTATTGTTACCGGGTACGCGCCTTCATCAATGCCTTTAACAGTGATTGGTCGAATGCCAGGTGTCTGGTTGGTAACTACCGGGATGATTTCAATGACCCCAGCACTGGCTGGACAATGCGCCGCCAGGACACCGATTCTGTGGTGAACCAGACCTATTATCGAGACGGCCATTTTGTCATGGAAATGGATAGCAGTTGGGATTATCAAATAGCAGGGCCTATGGTGGCCGCGCCCACGCCGCCCTATCGTTTGGAAACAAGAGTCAAATTGGTGGGGCGTGATAACTTGCACAGCTATGGCCTCATTTTTGGCGGTGACTGGAATGGGCAGCAGTGTCCCAATGCTGATTATTCCAGCTGCTTCAATCACTATTACCGCTTGAACGTGATCTGGTTTACTTCAGCAGGCAAAATGAAATATGATTTAAAGCGGATTGATTACCATGACCCGCGCAACAATGCCGGGCGAGGCGATACACTCATTAGCACCAGAGAGGTTGATGTCAATTCGCCGGCTGAAGGGTATCAAAATTGGGCGGTTGAAGTTTCGCCCGCTGGTAAGATAAAGATATTTGTAAATGGCGGCCTCGTGGGTGAAACGACGGATACCCGATATATCGGCTCACCCTATTTTGGGTCGTTTTCCTCGACAGATGAGTATAATGGTCTGGAAGCATACTTTGATTGGTATGAGTCAACAGCATTGCCGTAGCTTCTTAAAAAATCTCCTGACGTAATTAGAGTCAGGCCGCCAGAACTTGTTTTATCCGGTTCTGGTGGCCTGACTTTTTTGTGTAGAGGCAAGCGCTCACTCATTCTGGAGACTTTTACAGTGCTACAAAACTGAAAAAGTTTGGCCGGTTATGAATAGATTGGATCTTGATCGGACAAAGGCCAATAAGCGTCTTTATTTTTTAACCTTCGCCACGTTGGTTTTGTTGGCGGCAGCGTTTCTACGCCTGTTCCTCTTGCAAGATGTGCCGCCAGGATTGTCCCGAGATGAGGCGCTTAATGCGGATATTGTTTCCTTCATTTGGCAGGGGAAACACGCCCTTTTCTTTCGCGAGGGATATGGTCATGAGCCGCTTTACCATTATTGGGCGGCCTTGTTTCGCCCTCTGTTAGGCGATAATTATCTGGCTATCCGGTTGCCTTCGGTTTATGCCGGATTGGTGTTGGTGGCGTTGACGATGCGCTGGGCGCGGCGTGAATTTGGCCCCCTAACGGCGCTGTTAACCGGCGCGTTGTTGGCAATTAGCTGGTGGCCGATTGTGTTTAGTCGTATTGGTTTGCGCCCTATTTTGGAGCCGGTGCTGTTGGTGGCGGCCGCCTGGTTTTGGCCACGGCGGCCGGGTTGGGCGGGCGTTTTTCTGGCGCTGGCGTTTTATACGTATACGGCCGCTCGCCTGGTATTCCTCATCCCTATATTGTTGATCCCGGTGCTGCTTGTGGCCGGCCGGATTAAACCAGAAGTGGTACCTGCTCCTGATACAAAACGATTAATAAAAGCGGCAATCGTGATGGGGGTAACGGCCGTTCTCCTTTCCGCCCCTCTCTTCTTCACCTTACAACAAGACCCCACTCTCCAGGAACGAGTCAGCCAGTTGGATGGACCGCTGGAAGCGCTGCGTCGCGGTGATTTTGGGCCGATAGGGGCCTCGACCTTCGCCACCCTGGGCGTCTTCAACTTTCGCGGCGATCCCTTGTCCAGCTATGTGTTGCCGGGGCAGCCGATTTTTGGTCTGCTCACCGGCTTGTTGTTTCTGGGCGGTTTGAGTTTGGCATTGTGGCGGTGGCGACGGCCGGTTTACGCCTATCTCTTGATCTGGTTGGCGGTGGCGCTCCTGCCAACGGCCGTCACGCCTGATGCACCCAGCATGATCCGTTTAATCGGCGCCATGCCGGTGGTGTATTTGTTACCGGCGCTGGCTTTTACCTGGTTGACAGATCACTTCAACGCCGGGACGCCGCGCCAAAAACGGTGGCGCTCCCTGCTCATTTTGGGCGGCGCCTTGCTCATAGTTGGTTTGAGCGTGGACCGTACGATGCAAGATGGTTTTGGGAAATGGTCGACTTTAGAAGATACCCGTCTAAAATACCGATCGGTGTTGTTAGACATGTCACGCCATTGGCGAGAAAACGGCGCACCCCCGTTGGTGGTGGCGGATAGTTGGTATGAACCGGTGAAACGGGATGTCTTCCGCCGCAATCTGGGTTTTGAACCGCAGGCGCGATGGGTGCAGCGCGGGCAGGCGGTGGTGTTTCCGCCCGGCGCCGGCGACGCCAGTGTTTATATCCCCGAATTCGCGCCGTTAGACCCGGCTTTACTGGCCGCGGCCGGCCTGGAGCAGCCGGTCTACCAGAGCCAAAATTTCCCCGCTTTCACCCAGTATGCCTTACCAGATGCCCCTCATATCACGCTGCTGCCTGAACCGGCCGCCTTTGCCGGGGGCCTGACCCTGTTGGGTGTTGAGCAGCAGCCCCTTACCTCAGATAACCAGCTCACACTCCTCTCCTACTGGCGGGTAGAGCAGCCTTTGCCCCCGGACTTAACTATCTTTGTCCACATCCTGGATGCTAAGGGCGCTCTTGTGTCTCAGTTTGACGGCCTGGATGTCGCCCCGCAGACGCTTTTGCCCGGCGACGCTTTCCTCCAGCGCCACACCCTCCCTTTGCCCGAGTCGCCTTCTGCTGCCAACCATAGCTTGCAGATTGGTTTGTATACCGCCCATGACGGCCAGCGCTGGACAGTCGTCAAAGATGGCGCGGATCGCTTCCTTTTGACGAGTGAGTTAAAGTTAGTGAAGCCATGATACTAAATAAATGGTTAGCTACTTACTCAAAAAGGGAAGCAGTTTTTGCCTTTATGGGAATGGTTTTGGCGCTGCTGCTCATGTTTGGTCTGGCTTTGTCTAGCCTACGCCAGATGTCTCCCACCTATGATGAACAGGGTTTTATCACCCGGGGCCTGGGCTACGTGCGCGGTGAAAACCGGTACATGCGCGTGGGCCATCCGGCCGGCCTCAACGCCTATAACGCCCTGCTCCTGGCCGCTGATGAGCGCGTCGCCCTGCCTACGGCCGATCCTTCCTGGCTGCTAACCAGTTTTCATCGCCCCTCTGAGTTGTTCATGTGGGAGATAGGCAACGATGTGGCCCGCGTCCTGTTTTTAGCGCGGCTGCCCACGGTGTGGTTGGGGTTGCTGCTGGCAGCCATCGTCGGGCGCTGGGCCGGGCAGATGGCGCGACGGCGGGCGGCTGGTGTGGTGGCGCTGATGCTCATTGCGTTTGACCCTAATATCCTGGCCCATACCAGTTTGGCGACCACGGATTTGGGGCTGGCGGCGGCGGCCGGACTGGCTGGATATGGCTTGTGGCTGGTCTTGAAACGGCCGTTCCTGCCCCAGGCTCTCTTCGCCGGTATCACTTTTGGCCTCCTGCAAAACACAAAATTCACCGCCGGCCTCTTCGTGCCCCTGTTTGGCATCGTCATCCTCATCTATTTCGCCGCCTGGCTCTGGGATGCCCATCAACAGCGCTCACAAGGCCACCCGCCACTCGCCACTCGCCACTCGCCACTCAAAAACATCGGTTTTGTCATCCTGGCCTATGCTGTCATCGCGCCCTTTACCTTGTGGGCCAGCTATGGTTTTCAGATTGGTGCACTGCCCCCAGACTTGCCCACCTTTCCCCAACTGGGCGGCATGACTGTGCCATTGTCTCATCACCTGGAGCAGCTGCTGGACATCGGTGGTCGTTTGCAGAAATCAACGCCCGCCTTCCTACTCGGCCGCTATTCCGACCAGGGCTGGTGGGTTTATTTTCCGGTGGCCTTCTTGCTCAAGACGCCGCTGCCTACTTTGATTTTGCTGGCGCTGGCCGCCGCTGTACGCTTAAAAACTTATGCGAAACGCCCCCGGTCTCACATGTTACGAAGCGCCTTCCTCGACGATACCGTTTTGCTCGTTCCTGCTCTTGGTTACTTCGCCTTTGCCCTGACCACCGATATCAACTTGGGTTATCGCCACCTGCTGCCTATACTGCCCTTTCTGGCGGTGTTTACGGCTAACAGCCTGTCCCCCCTATTTAACAGTGGCCGGCAGGCTGTCCGTTACCTGGTCCCGGCGCTGTTGACGGCGCTGTTTTTCGTCACACTCTGGATTTCGCCGCACTTTCTCAGCTATTTTAATAGGCTGGCCGGCGGCCCGGACAACGGCTGGCGGGCGCTGGTGGATAGCAATATCGACTGGGGTCAGGATTTGGGGAGCTTGAAACTCTGGCTGGATGAAAATGGCGTGGAGACGGTCTGGTTGAGCTACTTCGGTGAAGGGCGGCCGGACTATTACGGCATCGACTATATCGGCCTGGATAGTTGGCCGCCGCGCCTGATGAACCCGGCCGCCCAGCCGTTTTACCCCGATGATCCCGCTCCCGGCATCTACGCCATCAGCGCCACCACCTTGCAAGGCGTCCACTTCGTCGATCATGACCGCTTTGCCTGGTTCCGGGAGCGCGAGCCGCTGGACAAGGTAGGCTATAGTATTTTTCTTTACGAAGTGATCGCCAGCGGCCCGCCTGTTGATTTGGCGTTGGGTGGCTTACAGCTTGACCAGTTGACCCTGGCCGATTTTGCCTTGTTGGGCAGCAATGAGGTGACGGCGCATTGGTTTGATCCGGGGCAAAGCTGGCTGCTGCCGACCGGTGGCGGCTTTGTGGCCTTACCTCCAGAGATGGCGCTGCCAGAGTGGACCACAGAGTGGGAACTGCTGGCGACGCAGCCCGCGTACGCCCTGTACCGTTACCCAGAAATACCGGTGGCGGAGGGTCGGCTTTTTACGCAGGGGGAAGGGCGGATTGCATTTTTGGGGGAGGAAGGGTGGCCGGAAACAATGATTTCGGCAAGCTCAGCCCAGGCCATTTCCCCCCAAGCCATCTCCCTCACTACCACCTGGCTCAAACAGTCGCCGCCCGAGCCGGTAAAGCTGTTCATCCATCTGATTGCACCGGACGGCGGCATTGCGGCGCAGTGGGATGGCTTGACTGTCCCCTGGGAAGGGTGGCGCTCCGGTGATTGGCTGCGCCAGACTCACCAGCTTGATCTGCCGGAAAATGCCGCCCCCGGTGTTTACCGGCTGTTCGTCGGATTGTACCATCCAGAAACCGGTACGCGCTGGCTGCTGCCTGATGGCGCAGACGCCCTTCTGCTGGGGGAGATCACCGTTAAATGAGCGCTGTTTCGTTTTTCCAGACAAAACAGTGGCGGCGGTTGGAGTGGGGGCTGCTCATCGCCATTTTGCTGCTGGCCGCCTTTTTGCGCTTGTGGCGGCTGGAGCAGATGCCGCCCGGCCTTTACCACGATGAAGCGTACAACGGCCTGGACGCCCTCTCCCTGTTGGTGGGCAAACCTTTCCCCCAATTTTATGAAGGCTGGGAACTGTACGCTCAGGACGCCCACGCCGACAATCCGCCGCAGCTTACCCGTTTCCCCCTCTTTTTTGAAGGCAATTACGGCCGGGAACCGCTGCATATTTACCTGATGGCCCTGTCGGTGAAGCTGTGGGGCGCGAGACCTTTTGCCATCCGCGTCGTGCCCGCCCTGGCCGGGGTGCTGGCCGTCTTTACCACGTTTTTAGCGGCGAAAGCGCTGTTTAGACCGGAAGAAACCGAAGAACAAAGAACTCGCCCTGAGGTTGTCGAAGGATTAAAGATTAAAGATAATAATGTTGCCTACTCTTTACTCTTTAATCTTTCCCCCCTATTTGCCGCCTTCACCCTCGCCATCTTATTTCCCGCCGTTCATTTCAGCCGTTTTGGTCTGCGGGCGATGTTGTTTGTGCCGGTGGAGACGATGGCGGTGGCCTGTTTTTGGCAGGGGATCGCCCCCGGTCGGGC
>CAZULI010000054.1:0-9295 GCA_964621095.1 uncultured Acidimicrobiaceae bacterium
CTGAGCTTCGTACCATCATGACCGCACTCCAGCAGGTGATGTTGAACGTCCGGGTTCGCTCCAATGATGGATGGGAATCTGCCCCCGACATCGCTGAGGCGGTCACGGCTGCCAAGCGCAGCCTTGGCCCACGGGGCAGGATCCTTGTTCGGGCGTCTGGGACAGAACCGCTGATCCGGGTGATGGTCGAGGCCCCGACGACGGGGGAGGCGACGACGGTTGCCGAAGTGGTCACGGGCGTCATCAAGGATCGTCTCGGCTGATCTCCCTCGGGGAATCCCGGCGCAAACCGGGATCCGCTCTATGCTTTGAGCACAACTGAACCAGACGTGGAGATACAGAACTGTCCAGCGCCTGCCCTTGGCTGAGCCAAGGCAACGAGGTAGAGGGAGTATCGAATCGTTCGGCGGATGCCCTCTCGGCCGTTCACGGTCGTAACGGTCTGGACGAAATCCGGGGAGTGATCCCCGGGACAGGACCCAGACCGGTGTGAAGGTGCGGATCTTCAGACCCGCATTCATCGCCGTATCCCTGCGTCATTGACGAAAGGAGATCGCGCGCGATGTGCGGGATCATGGGATACGTCGGGCCACAGGAAGCTGGTCCGATTCTTGTTGACGGGCTTCGCCGCCTTGAGTACCGCGGGTACGACTCAGCAGGCATTGCGGTGACCAACGGGTCAATCAGCGTCCGCAAGACACACGGGAAGATCGCAAACCTCGAAGCCCTCATCGCCAACGATCCTCCATCGGGCACGATCGGAATCGGGCACACACGCTGGGCGACGCACGGGGCTCCCACGGACTTCAACGCGCACCCCCACACCGATCCCTCCGGCGAGTTCGTGGTCGTCCACAACGGGATCATCGAGAACTTTCAATCCTTGAGAGCGGAGCTGACCACCGCAGGGTCCGTCTTCGCCAGCGACACGGATTCTGAGATCCTCGCCCATCTCGTTGCCCGTGAGTATCAAGGGGATCTTGTCGAAGCGGTACGCAGAACGGTGGCCATGTCCCAGGGGGCGTACGCCATGGTGGTGATGTCACGCCATGAGCCACGGACCATCGTTGCGGTCCGCAAGATCAGCCCTCTCGTTGTCGGTATCGGGGAGGGAGAGACGTTCCTTGCCTCGGACATTCCTGCGGTCCTTCATCACACCAGGGACTTCCTCATCATTGAAGACGACGAGCTCGTTGTTGTGACCGAGGAAGGGGCGGTGATCGAGACCATCGCAGGTGATCCCGTGGTGCGTGACGTGGTCCACATCGACTGGGACGCAGAACAGGCTGAGAAGGGTGGCTTTGACACCTTCATGCTCAAAGAGATCCACGAGCAGCCCTCGGTGATCACCGAGACCCTTGCGAGCCGCCTTGATCAGAGTGGTGCAGTCTGGCTCGAGGATGTCGCGTTCGATGATGCGTACGCTGCATCGATCGATCGGATCTGGATCACGGGGTGCGGCACGGCGTTTCATGCTGGTCTCGTTGGTCAGGAGATCTTCCGGAGGGTGCTCAGGCTCCCGATCAACGTTGAGTACGCCCACGAACTTCGGTACTCCGACCCGATCATCGGCAGGAACGATCTGACGATCGCGATCTCACAGTCGGGGGAGACCGCAGACACCCTCGCGGCGGCGCGGTTGGCGGCCGATGCCGGGTCGCGGATGCTCGCCATCACGAACGTCGTCGGTTCAACGCTGTCGCGCTACGCCAACGACATTCTCTACACACGCGCAGGCCCTGAGATCTCCGTTGCATCCACCAAGGCGTACATGGCGATGTTGATCGCCCAGTATCTGCTGGCGCTCCGTCTCGGGGCCCCGCGGGGGACCGTTGACGTCGAACTCGCCGCACGGATCGCCTCAGGGCTGCACCTCCTGCCAGCGGCGATCGAAACCGTCCTTGGACGTGAGGAACCGGTGATTCGTGCCGCGGAATCCATCGTGGCTGCCGATGACGTCTACTTCATCGGGAGAGGACTCGACTACGCGATCGCGATGGAAGGGTCGCTCAAGCTCAAGGAGCTGTCGTATCTTCACTCTGAGGCGATGCCGGCGGGGGAACTCAAGCATGGGACCCTTGCCCTCATCTCCGACGGGGTACCCGTCGTTGTCCTGCTCACTCAGCGCAGCGTGTACGACAAGGTGATCTCAGCGGTTCAGGAGGTCAAGGCCAGGGGCGGTCGGATCATCGCTGTGGCGTATGACAGCGACACGGAGATCGAAGCCCACGCCGATCTGGTGTTGAGGATCCCTGACATGGAGGATCTCCTGGCACCGGTCGCCGCCGTTGTGCCGTTGCAACTCCTTGCGTATCACGTGGCACGCCTGCGGGGTCACGACATTGACCAGCCACGAAACCTCGCCAAGAGTGTGACCGTGGAGTAGCCGCCGGACGTTCGCAGAGCATGAGATGGGGGGTGCGGGGTGTTGGGCTGAACCCTCGGCATGCGCGCTCGCTACGCTCACACGCATGGAGATAGTCGGGCTTGGCGTTGATCTGGCTGAGGTGTCGCGAGTGCGGCTTCTCCTCGAGCGTGACGCTGAACGATTCAGACGGCGCTGTTTCACCGATGACGAGTGGGCGTACGGACAGCGGTTCAACGATCCGTCCGAGCGGCTTGCGGCACGGTTCGCGGGGAAGGAAGCCGTGATGAAGTCCATGTTCACCGGCTGGCGGCGTGTCCCGTGGACCGATGTCGAGATCACCGGTGGTGGTCCTCCAAGGGTGAACCTGTATGGCAAGGCACGGGAACGGGCCCAGATGCTCGGCATCGTCGAGTTCAAGATCACGATCACCCACACCGGCGATGCTGCGCTCGTGTTCGTCGTCTCCCTTGCAGCGCACAAGGATCCAACCGGATGAAACCGATCCTCACCGTGAGCGAGATGCGAAGGGTCGACGCCGAGGCGACCGAGACGGTTGATCGATTGATGGATCGGGCCGGGTTCGCCGTGGCGCAAGCCGCTGCCGATCTCGGGGCAGGGTACGGGACAACGATCGACGTGTTGTGTGGCAAGGGCAACAACGGGGGTGATGGTTACGTCGCGGCGACGTACCTCGCTGAGCGTGGAGCAACGGTTCGTGCCCACGCCCTCGCCGAGCCTGCTCCGGACACACCAGCCCACCGAGCGCTGCGCAGGGCGGCGCGCACCGGCGTACGGATCACACCACTTGGTGATCCTCTGCCCACCGACATGGTGATCGACGCTGTTGTGGGAACAGGGTTCCAAGGGGGGCTCGGTCCCGAGGTTCTCCCGTGGATCGAGTGTGGGGCACCGGTGGTAGCCGTGGACCTCCCGTCGGGTCTCAACGCCGACACAGGAACCGTTGACGGTCCCGTGTTTGATGCGGACATCACGGTTGCGTTGCACGCGCTCAAGCCCGGCCACGTGCTGGGTGATGGCCCGGATGTGTGTGGGGAGGTTCGGGTCGCTGATATCGGCTTGGCGGGTGGGGTGACCGCCATGGTGCTCATGGAGGACCTCGACGTGGTGGTCGCGAGCCGAAGCCGTTCTGCACACAAGTGGTCATCAGGTGCTGTGGCAACGGTCGGCGGGATGCCGGGGTTCACGGGTGCTGCGTTGCTGGCGGCCAGGGCCGCGCTCGCTGCAGGAGCCGGCGTGTCCAACCTGTTTGCCCAGGAGTCCACCATCGGGGTCTACACCGGTGCGGTTCCGGACATCCCATCGATGGTCATCCAGGGAGTCACCACGAGGGAGGATGCGTCCTCCCTCGTCGGGATGCTTGATCGGTTTGACACCATCGTCGTCGGACCGGGGCTCGAGCCGGCGTCATCACCGTTCATCGAGGGTCTCATCGACGAGTTCGATGGGAGTCTCGTCCTCGACGCGGGGGCTCTCAACGCCCTCTCCTCCCCAGCACGGCTCGCTCAGAGAGCAGCCACCACCGTCCTGACGCCCCATGCAGGGGAGTTCACACGTCTGACCGGGGAGCGCCCCGGGGTCGAATCAGCCAAGCGCCTCGCCGAGGCCGCTGATGCCGTGGTGGTTCTCAAGGGGAACCCAACCCTCGTCGTTGCCGACCGGGTCATCGTGGTCAACTCCGGCGGTCCAGAGCTGGCAACCATCGGCACGGGCGACGTCCTCGCTGGCGTCATCGGTGCGTTCGTGGCAACGTCGCCGGATCCTGTGCACGCCGTTGCCTCCGCGGTCCATCTTCATGGTGTGGCCGGATCGGCGACCGCTGATGTGGGTACGGTGACCGCGTCCGAACTGCTGGCCGCGATCGGGCCGACGGTTGCAGCGTTTTCGTGATTTCAGAGTCGTTCGAACGCTGAGGACGCACTACCGTTGATGTGTTCCTGAGACCGGAGATTCATGCGTCCCTCGTGGATCGAGATCGATCTCGACGCAATTGAACACAACGCCCGCGAGATCGCGGCGCACATCGCCCCGGCACAGTTGTGCGCGGTCGTCAAGGCTGACGCCTACGGCCATGGGGATGTACCGGTCGCCGAAGCAGCCATGCGTGGGGGAGCAGCGCTTCTTGCGGTCGCCCTCGTCGAGGAGGGCGTGAGATTACGCGAAGCGGACGTCACGGATCCGATCGTCGTCCTGTCAGAGCCACGCCTGGCTGACACGTCGATGGTCGTCACCCATGACCTCACACCAACGGCGTACCGCGTCGAGTTCGTGGAACGGCTCGCGCAGGAAGCAGAGGCGGTCGGCAACGTCCCGTACCCCGTGCACCTCAAGGTGGACACCGGCATGCACCGGGTCGGTGCTCCCGTCGCGGCCGCATTGGAAGTGGCAAGGGCGATCCACGCCGACCCCCGCCTTGACCTGGCGGGGGTCTACACCCACTTCTCGGTGGCAGATGAGGACCATGCGTTCACGTTGCAGCAGAACGCGCAGCTGATGGCGTTTCTCGCCATGCTGGCAACAGAAGGCATCAAGCCGCGGCTGGTGCACGCCGCCAACACCGCAGCGGCGTTTGATCTCCCCGATACCCGTCACTCACTCTGTCGCGTAGGACTGGGGTTGTACGGCATGCGTCCCACCCATGACAGTGGAGCGAACCTCGATTTGCGGCCCGCCATGCGGGTCGTGAGCCATGTCGCGTACGTTCTTGAGCTGGCTCGCGGCGCCCGCCCCTCGTACGGTCGCATCAGGACACTCACGGCAGATGCACACACCGCCACCGTGCCGATCGGGTACGCCGACGGTGTGTCACGCAGACTCAGCCACACCGGTGCGGTCCTCATCCGCGGGAAGCGGTACCCGCTTGCCGGCATGGTGACCATGGACATGATTGTTGTCGATGTGGGCCAGGATCCGGTGGCGTGCGGTGACGAGGTGGTGCTGCTTGGTACCCAGGGGGAGGAGACGATTCGAGCCGAGGAGTGGGCGGACCAGCTCGGAACGGTCGGGTACGAGGTCGTGTGCCATTTCGGCCCGAGGCTCCCTCGCAGATATGTCGGGGGTCGCTGAGTGGAGAACACGACCATCACGTTGGTCCCCGGTGTCGAGGTGGGCCACACGACGGACAACGATGCGATGACCGGTGTGACCGTCATTGCGTTTCCCACGCCGAACGTTGCGGTGGTGGACATACGTGGTGGGGGTCCCGGAACCAGGGAGACGGGAATCCTCGGGGACGCCATCAAGCCGGTTCCCGTCGACGCGATCGTCTTCTCCGGAGGCTCAGCGTTTGGGCTTGGTTCCGCCGACGGCGTGATGGCAGAACTCGAACTGCTTGGGCGGGGGGTTCCCACACCGTTTGGCAACGTCCCGATTGTGCCTGGGGCGATCATCTTCGATCTTGCCTTGGGCAACGGAACGGTCCGGCCAACACCAGGCGACGGTGCCGCAGCGTTTCGTGCTCGGTCCCGTGACGTGGTGCCGATGGGATCCGTCGGTGCGGGGACCGGTGCCACGATCAACAAGTGGGCGGGGTTGGTGGGTATCAGGAAATCGGGGATCGGGAGTTTTGCCATGAAGGTTGGTGATGCAACCGTTGGGGCGTTGGTCGTCCTCAACGCCGTGGGGGATGTGGTCTCCGGCGAGTTGTACGACCGCAACGATCCATCGGCGAATCTCGCGCCAGGGCTGACCCTCGACATTGCGCAGAACACGACTTTGGTGTGCGTCGCCACCGATGCGGGGATCACCGATCGCAACGAGCTGCGACGAATCGCGATCCGTGTTCACGACGCGCTTGGGGCGACCATCGTGCCCGCGCATACCCGCTACGACGGTGATACGGCGTTCGTTGTGTCAACCGGGGTCGCGACGGACCGGGACGATGTCGATCTCGTGGCAGAAGCGGCGTTTCGCTGTGTTGCCGAATCCATCCGACTGGCGGTGGAGCACGCATGACCGTCGACTACCGCCACGTGGGAACGCTCCAGGAACTCGAATCCTTGGCGATGGTGTGCACCGATTGCCGACTGAGTGAGACACGAACGAGCGTTGTCTTTGCTTCGGGATCACCCGAGGCAGACGTCATGGTGGTTGGCGAAGCACCGGGTCAGCACGAGGACGAGCAAGGCGTGCCGTTCGTGGGTCGTTCAGGGCAACTGTTGGTGGAGCTGTTTGGTGAGGTCGGTATCAAGCGGGAGGACATGTACATCACCAACGTCGTGAAGTGTCGCCCCCCGCACAACCGGAACCCGCAACAGGACGAGATCGACAGCTGCAAGCCGTACCTCAGACGGCAGGTGGAGTTGGTTGACCCGAGGGTCGTGGTCACCGTGGGAAACTTCTCCTCACAGCTCCTGATGCCAACCACCCTGGGAATCACCAGGCTTCGGGGCCAGGCGTATGCGTGGTGGGGAAGGCATCTCGTCCCCACCTTTCACCCAGCAGCTGCCCTCCGGGGAGGTGCATCGGTGGTCGAGGCCATGCGAGCCGATGTGGCACTCGCTCGATCGTTGCTTGACCACAAGCTTGAGGCCGACATCGAGGACACCGCGGCGCCCGCCGCCACGGGCGTTGAGGAATCGATGGATGTGCAGCTCGATCTGTTCGGAGCGGCACCCCGATGACGCTGTCGTTCGTGTCCACCCATCCCGACGAGACCAAGACGCTTGGCCGCAAACTTGCCGCGCTGCTGACAGCAGGCGACGTTGTCGTCCTGTCGGGGGATCTTGGTTGCGGAAAGACGCTTTTTGTATCCGGGATTGCCGAAGGACTCGGGATCAGAGGCGCGATCACGAGTCCTACCTTTCTCATCGTCAAGTCGTACCGGGATGGATTCCTCCCCCTGGTTCACGCTGACGTGTACCGGCTTGGTTCCATGGCTGAGTTCGATGACTTGGGGATTTTTGACAGAGATGCTGACGGTGCGGTTGTGATCGAGTGGGGTGAGGCGGTTTCCGACGCCCTCCCTGACGAGCGGCTGGTCGTCTCGTTTGAGGTGGTGGGTGATGCAAGAACGATCGTCTTTGAGCCGATGGGCGGTTGGGTTGCACGTGATCTCGGGGTGTTGGCATGAGAACCCTTGCAATTGAGACCGGAACGGCCGCATCCGCCGTTGCCATCGGGGAGGGCGCGACCGTACGCGCCATGTGCGTGAACGTTGACGCTCGGGGTCATGTCAGATTCCTGGTCCCCGCGATCGAGTTCTGTCTGCAACAGGCTGGATGGTCCCCATCAGACATTGAGCTGGTAGCGGTCGATGTCGGACCGGGACCCTTCACTGGGTTGCGCGCCGGTGTTGCCACCGCCCAAGCGTTTGCTGCCGCGGTCGGCGCACAGATGGTTCCTGTCATGTCCCTCACCGTGATCGCGTTCGAGGCGGCAACAGGCCGGCGCCGCATCTGGCCCGTGGTCAACATGGGTCGGGGCCAGGTTGCCGTTGCACCGTACCGACCGCTTCCCGGCGGGGTCGCCCCTGATGGGCCAAGTGAGGTGGTGCGACCCGAGGATTTCAAGGCGATCCTTGAGTCCGAGGCGGGTGACTCCCTGGTGGTGGGTGACTGGCAGGTCCTGCCCGAGAGCACGTGGACGGGGCTGCACCGGGTCCGGCGGGGAAGGCCCCGCTACCCATCGGTCGGCACCCTCCTTGAGATAGCGGACATGTATCAACGTCACGACAAGCTCGCGGTCACGGGGGACGTTCGACCCAGATACATGCGTGAGCCCGACGTCCAGATCAACTGGAAGGTGTTTCGATCCGAAGGAGCATGGCCCGATGTCTGAGTTCTCAATCCGGGCGATGACCCGCCCGGACATTCCTGCGGTTGCGGCGCTTGAGGCGACGATCTACGCAACGCCGTGGTCTCCCCGGGTGTTCTTCGACGAACTTGCGATGGAGAGTCGCCGGTACGTCGTCGTTGAAGGTGATGCCGGGATCGTGGGGTACGGTGGTCTCCTCATGGTTGAGGAGGACGCCCACATCACGACGCTCGCCGTCTCCCCTGAGATGCGCGGCAAGAAGCTTGGCGTCAAGCTGATGCTTGCGTTGGTCGACGAGGCGCTTGTTCATGGTGCCCGACATCTCACGCTGGAGGTCCGGGTGTCCAACCGACCGGCGCAGGCTCTCTATGAGCGGTTCGGATTCGATCCGGTGGGGCGTCGAAAGGATTACTACATCGATGAGGATGCACTGGTCATGTGGGCGACCGATGTCGACACGCCTCAGTACCGTGAGCGCATCGTCCTCATCCGTGACTCGTTGAAGGACGACGCATGACGAGTACCCGGTTCTCGGCACGTCATTTCATTCTGTGGGCTGTAGCCCACCGTGACGGTGGGTTCATACCCTGGGTACGCGCAACGAGGGGTGGTGGGGTGTGAGCGAGCCGCTGGTGCTTGGGATTGAGACGAGCTGTGATGAAACAGGGGTCGCGGTCATCGAGGGGTACAACGTCAGGAGTTCGGTGCTGTCGAGTCAGATCGATGAGCATGATCGCTTTGGAGGGGTTGTCCCCGAGGTGGCGGCTCGGGCGCATGTGGAAGCGATTCGGCCCCTCGTCCACCAGGCCATCACGCGGGCAGGGATTCACCCTGACCAGCTCGACGCCATCGCGGTGACGCGGGGTCCCGGGCTGGTGGGTGCCCTCTCGGTTGGGTACGCGTTCGGCAAGGCGTTTGCGTACTCGTTGGGGAAGCCGCTCCACGGGATCGATCACATGGAGGGGCACCTCTTCGCCCCTCGGTTGTCGTTCGATGCGTACGAGCCGCCCGCCGTCGTTTTGTTGGCAAGCGGTGGGCACAGCCAGATCGTGCATGTCAAGCAATGGGGGGAGTACGAGATCCTTGGCGGCACGATCGATGATGCTGCGGGGGAAGCGTTCGACAAACTGGCACGGTTCATGGGCCTTGCCTATC
>CAZULI010000055.1:0-9229 GCA_964621095.1 uncultured Acidimicrobiaceae bacterium
GCGCTGGCTGCCATTGAGGGAGGGGCGACCGCCACCCAGGACCTCATCGCCGCCCAGGAAGCACAGATCGCACTCATCAAGGATGCCGGGCGCCAACTCTCCATCGTCGGGAAGTTCCCGGACGCCATCAAGGATCTGTTCCAAGCCGACGGGACGTGCACCGTGGCATCGGCGGCGCTCGTGAACGCCACCTGCGCCAACCCGGCCCCCGACGCTGACCGGGATGGGTTGGCGGACGCCGTTGAACAGCCACTGACGGAGATGGCGAACGCCACCCGCCAGGCCGTGGTGGGGGCGTCAGCCGCCTCCCAGGCGATCTACTCGTTCACGTTTGATCCAACCAACGCGTTCACCAACGAGGATCCCGCCGCCAAGGTGCCCCTTGCGGATCTCGTTGCTGCCAAGGAGTTCCTCAACGCCGTTGAAACCGAGGTGCTGCTCCTCAACGTCACCGCGGACCGTGAGGAGTCATTCCTTGCGGACCTCCAGCGGGGTCTTGATTTCCTCAACGCTGCTGCCCAGAGCCAGTTGTGGAACGTGGATTTCGATGCAAAGGCCGTCGAGATGGACGTCACGGTCGACGAAGCGAAGCAGGCAGCAGGGCTGTTCAACGCCTACTGTGCCCGGTGTCACACCGGTGGGTACTCGGCCGGTTCATCCTTTGAGCAGGGTGCCGGCTCTGGGGCGTGGGGACCATCCCTCATCGGAGGGAAGGCAGTCGTCCAGTTCCCCGATCTGAATGACCACATCGAGTTCATCATCAATGGATCCCAGGACGCAAGCATGTACGGAATCAACGGCCTGGGGTCCGGCCGGATGCCAGCGTTCGGTGAGATCCTTTCGCGGGCACAGATCGAACTCATCGCCAAGTACGAGAGGACACTGTGATGAGGGTCTTCAAAGCCAAGGTCATCGATGTTCTCCGCAGGGAGGAGTCCGGGCTCTCCACGCTTGAGACGTTCGGCCTGATCGCGTTTGTCCTTGCGTTGCTGGCCATGGTGCCGGTCATTCGGGACTTTGCGATCAACGCGGTCGGCACCGTCTTCGATCAGTTCGATGAAGAGACAGGGCACCACAGCGATCTCTCGGTTGCCGCTCGGGGCATCGTCATCGTCGTTGGTGCCGTCATCGTGTTCGTCGGATCCGGGTGGCTGATCCTGTGGACGGACGTGGGGAAGCGTCTTGCGTTCCTCCTCACGGGGGCCGCAACGTTCGGCTGGCTGACCGTCAACGGAATCCTCTTTGTCGTCTACGCACCACGAGGGGTCCGGCCAGCGAACCTCGATGGTCTCAGTGCGCTCCAGATGCGGCTTCCCGCAATCGCGATGTCGCTTGGTTCCCTCGTCCTCTTCCTCATGTTCTCGGTTGCGCTCACGCGCTACGAGGCTGACGTCGAGAAGTGAGCTGACCGCTCACAACCGAGGTGTGCCGTTCTAGGGACGGTTCAGGTGGTACGCCAGGATCCCGAGCTCGGTTGACAGATCGACCCTTCGGACCGAGACGTCCTCGTGCGTCTTGAGGGTCGTGGGCGCGAGATTCAGGATCGACTTGACACCAGCTTCGATCAGACGGTCGGCGGCGCTTTGTGCAGCGCTCGGAGGGGTGGCGATGATGCCGATCTTGATCGCCTTCGCCTTGACGATCTGGGGAAGACGGTGGAGAGATTCGATGATGAGACCATCAACCGGTCTGCCGATCTTGTCCTCATCGACGTCGACGATCGCTTCGATCTCGAACCCCCAGTTCTCGAACCCCCCGTAATTGGCGAGTGCCGTGCCAAGGTTCCCAGCACCCACGATGACCACGGGGTGGTCGTTGAGCATGCCGAGTGCTTTGCGGATCTGGGCGCGTAACTCACCGATGTCGTACCCGACCCCGCGCGTCCCGTGACTTCCGAGATAGGAGAGGTCCTTGCGTACCTGGGCGGCGTTGACACCGGCGACCTGGGCCAGCTCCTCGGAGGAGCAACCCGATGCGGTCTCAGCCATGTCGGAGAGGCACCGGAGGTAGCGCGGCAGTCGCGCAACCGTTGCTGAAGGTATCCGAGTCACCATGGTGACAGGTTAGGACGGCTCGCTTCTGACGCTGTATCGTGCATCCTGATTTCCAGTCGAAACGGCACGTCTGTATCCTGACCCACCATGGAGCTAGCCGACTACCTTCCGATCGCTCTGATGTCAGTTCTCGGTATCGCCTTCGCCGTGTTGTCGATGTTGGTATCACGACTGCTCGCCCCCCACAACCCGACTCCGGAGAAGCTCGCCCCGTACGAGTGTGGGATCGTCCCCCTCCAGGAACCCGTCCAACGGTTCCCCGTCAAGTTCTATCTCGTCGCGATGTTGTTTGTGATCTTCGACGTGGAGATCATCTTCCTGTTCCTGTGGGCCGTTCGCATGGATCAGTTCGGCTGGTTCGGGATCGCTGCTGTTGTGTTGTTCATGTTGATGTTGATCGAGACGCTCGCCTATGCGTGGAAGCGTGGTGCGCTCGATTGGAATGTGGCGCTTCGGGCAAGGAACCGTCGAGTGGTTGCCCCGAGCATCACGATTGATGAGGCTGCCTGATGTCGACTCCGTCAACCGCCCCGGGCATTCTCCTCACGACGGTCGAAAAGGGTGTCAACTGGGCCAGGACGCGGTCCATGTGGCCCGCAGCGTTCGGACTGGCGTGCTGTGCGATTGAAATGATGGGGACCGGTGCGGCCCACAACGACCTCGCCCGATTCGGGATGGAGGTGTTCCGGGCGTCACCAAGACAGGCGGATCTCATGATCGTTGCCGGTCGCGTCTCCCAGAAGATGGCCCCGGTGCTCCGACAGGTCTATGACCAGATGGTCGAACCCAAGTGGGTGCTGTCGATGGGTGCGTGTGCCTCAACGGGTGGCATGTTCAACAACTACGCCATCGTCCAGGGGGTTGACCAGGTGGTCCCCGTTGACATGTACGTCCCTGGGTGCCCCCCGGGCCCCCAGTCCCTCATGCACGGCATCCTGTCGCTCCAGCAGCTCATCATGGATGGCAAGATCCGCAACTCGTCGGGGATCGTCTGAGATGACCGACGTCACCCCGCCCGCTGAGGACCACGCCGTGGACGAGCAGGAAGAACCAGACGACCAGACGGATCGTGTGCGTGTCGAGAACCCCGTCGTGGCTGCAGCGATTGCCGGCCTCGAGGGGATCATCGACGTCACCCGGCACCAGTATGCGTCATCGACCGTCTCCTATCACCGGGCATCCGTCGATCCGGCTCTGTGGCTCGCCACCATCGAAGGGGTGAAGAACGCAGGGTTCGACTGCTTCATCGACCTCCACGCGGTCGATCACTACACGGAGGCACCGCGGTTCGAGGTGGGTATCAACCTCTTGGCGATGGAGCAACGTGAGCGTCTGATCCTCTTCACCCGGATCCCGTACGACGATCCAACACTGCCATCGGCAACGGACCTGTTCGTCGGAGCCAACTTCTATGAGCGTGAGGCGTACGACCTGTTCGGCATCACGTTCGTCGGTCACCCGGATCTCACCCGCATCCTGCTGCCGGACGATTGGGAGGGTCACCCGCTGCTCAAGGACTACGGCGCCATGCCCATTCCGGTGGAGTTCAAGGCCGGGAGTGTTGACCTGTGACCGACACCAAGAATACGAATCAACACGACGAGCGTGTTGAACCCCTCCACGGTGCGGCCGACGAAGCCGAGCGTCGTGAGAGCCATGAGATCTGGGTCAGTGGAACCGAGGAGCGCTACCCGTTCCCCATCCCGACCGATGAGGGCGCCCAGGAGATGCTGCCCGCGGACGCCGACCCTGCGGTCCACGTCCAAGAAGGGGTGGCCGTCGATGACGACTATGTGGCCCGTGGCCAGGACGATCCCGGCGAACGCCAGATCATCAACCTGGGACCACAACACCCGTCAACCCACGGTGTGCTCCGTCTGCAACTGGAGCTCGAAGGGGAGACGATCAAGCGGGTCAAGCCCATCATCGGGTACCTCCACACCGGTATGGAGAAAACGGCTGAGACCCTCAACTACGCCCAGGGTTCAACCAACGTCACGAGGATGGACTATCTCGCCCCGTTGAACAACGAACTCACGTTCTCCCTGACCGTCGAGCAGTTGCTCGGCATCGATGTCCCGGAACGGGCCCAAGCCATCCGTGTGCTCATGACCGAGATCGATCGCGTGGCGAGTCACCTCATCTGGGCCGCAACCCAGGGCATGGACATCGGGGCGATCTCGATGATGCTCTACGGGTGGCGCGAGCGTGAGGTCTGCCTCGAGTTCATCGAGAAGGTGACAGGGCTGCGGATGAACACCAACTACATCCGCGTGGGTGGTGTCGCCGCTGATCTCCCCGATGGCTGGGAGGACGACGTGACCAACCTCATTGCAAAGGTCACCGTTGGGATCGACGAGTATGAGGAACTCCTCAACGAGACCTCCATCTTCCTTGACCGGACCGTTGGCGTCGGGGTGATCACCCCTGAAGAGTGCAAGCAGTACGGCATCACCGGACCGATCGCCCGTGCATCGGGCGTCAACTGGGATCTCCGCAAAGTATTCCCGTACAGCGGGATCGAGAAATACGACTTCCAGGTCCCCCTCGGCAAGTACGGCGATGTGCATGATCGCTGGCTCGTACGGATGGCAGAGGTCCGGGAGTCGCTCAAGATCATCAAGCAGGTGAGGGACACGATGCCGCTTGGCGACTACCGCCATGAGGACCGCAAGATCACCCCACCGCCGCGCAAACGCATCGATGAGTCCATGGAGGCGCTCATTCATCACTTCAAACTCTTCACCGAAGGGATCCGCGTCCCCCCGGGGACCGCGTACCAATCGGTGGAGGGTCCCCGTGGTGAACTCGGATGTCTCATGGTTTCAAAGGGCGGGGCACGACCATGGCGCATGCACTGGCGGGCTCCGTCGTTTGCAGCGGTTCAGGCACTTCCGGTGATGCTGACGGACTCCCTTGTGGCGGACGTCATCGCGTCGCTGGCCTCCACCGATCCGGTACTGGGAGATGTCGATCGATGAGTAACCCCGTGGCAAGTTGGTCCCCTGAGAACCAGGCGCGAGCCCAGAAGATTCTCGCGACGTACCCCGAGAAGCGTTCAGCGATCATGCCGCTGCTGTTCATTGCAAGCCTCGAACACAACCATGCATCCGACGAGGCGATGGTTCAGGTGGCCGAACTCGTCGGCCTGACCCCTGCACAGGTGCGGTCGGTGGCGACGTTCTACACGATGTTCAAACAGGAACCGGTCGGCAAGTATCTGGTGTCGGTGTGTACGTCGATCTCATGCCACCTCCGCGGTGGGGATGACGTGTTTGACGCCGTCGCCGAGGCGGCTGGCATCAAACACGGCGAGACGACCGAGGATGGGGCGATCTCCATCGAACATGTCGAGTGCATCGGTGCCTGTGGTGGAGCCCCCGCGGTGCAGGTCAATTACGAACTCATCGAAGGAGTGACGCCCGACAAGGGTGCTGCGCTCATCGAGTGGCTCAAGAGCACCACCCCTGAGGTCGTGCTCTCCGATGAGATGCAGGAACGCTTCGGCGGACAACGGTCCTTTGACTGGGGTGTTGCGGAGTCCGCTGGTGCCATCGCAGCCGTCCCGGCGTTTGGTCCCTACGGATCCGTGAAGGAGGGGTCATGACCACAAAGATCCTCACATCCCGGATGGTCGCGCATCCAACGGACTCCAACACCATGGAGCGCTACCTCGAAACGGGCGGGTACCAGGTCATGACCCACGCCCTCAACAACCTCGAGCCAGCCCAGATCATCGAGGAGGTCAAAGCCGCCAACCTCCGTGGTCGTGGTGGTGCCGGGTTTCCAACGGGGATGAAGTGGGGGTTCCTTGCCCCTGGTGATACGAAGTATCTCGTGGTCAACGCCGACGAGTCAGAGCCCGGTACGTTCAAGGACCGACAGCTCCTCGAACGGGACCCGCACCAGCTCATCGAAGGAATCGTCCTGTCGAGTTTCGCCCTCGGCGTGCACCGCGCGTTTGTCTACATGCGTGGCGAGTACGCAAAGCCGGCCAGACGCCTCCAGCGCGCGATCGAAGAGGCGTACGAGAAGGGGTTCCTCGGGGACGACATCGCGGGGAGCGGGTTCAACCTTGACGTCACCCTTCACCTTGGTGCCGGTGCGTACATCTGTGGCGAGGAGACCGCCTTGTTGAACAGTCTTGAAGGACGACGGGGCGAGCCGAGACTCAAACCTCCGTTCCCTGCCGTCGCTGGTCTGTACGCAAAACCCACCATTGTCAACAACGTCGAGTCGATCTCGAACGTGCCATGGATTGTCGGCAATGCTGGTGCGTCGTACGCAGCCATCGGCCCTGAGCGGTCGGTCGGAACGCGGATGTTCTCCCTGTCAGGCCACATCAACAAGCCGGGGAACTACGAGATCGTGATGGGGATGACCTGGCGTGACCTGATCTACGACATCGGCGGGGGCATCAGGGATGGGAACGCGCTCAAGACCTGGATTCCGGGAGGTGCATCCTCCCCATGGCTGATGCCTGAGCACCTCGACACGGCGATCACGATTGACGGCATTCTTGAAATCGGGAGCATGCTTGGCTCGGGTGCGGTGATCGTGATGGATGAAACCACCGATGTGATCAAGGCAGCCCACTCCCTCGTGCGGTTCTTCGCTCATGAATCATGTGGCCAGTGCACCCCGTGCCGGGAGGGGACCAAGTGGCTCCAGGACATCCTGGAACGGATCATTGCCGGAAAGGGCCGACCCGAGGATGTGGATCTTCTCCTTGACGTGTCGGACAACATCTCCCCTGGACTCACGTGGCCGCCAGCCATGACCACGATCTGTGTGCTTGCACCATCGTGCACCGCACCGATCATCTCGATCACGAAGTACTTCATGGACGAGATCAACGCCGCGATTCGTGGAACGGAGGCCGCCGTTGTCTGATACCGGGAAGGCGCCCGAGATCGTCCAGATCACGATCAACGGGGTCCAGCATGACGCTGTGGCGGGTGAGCGTGTCATCATCGCCGCTGAGAAGGTTGGCGAGTACATCCCACGGTTCTGCCACCACCCGAAGCTTGATCCTGTGGCAAAGTGTCGCCAGTGCCTCGTCGAGGTCGAAGGACCACGCGGCAAACAGCTCCAGCCATCCTGTGCCATCTACGTGACCGACGGCATGGTCATCGACACGCAGTCCGACGTCGTCAAGAAAGCCCAGGAGGGGGTCATTGAGTATCTGCTCATCAACCACCCCCTTGACTGCCCGGTCTGTGACAAAGCTGGGGAGTGCCCTCTCCAGGACCAAACGATGTCGCATGGACCCGGGGAGAGCCGGTTCGTCGAGGCGAAGCGCACCTATGAGAAGCCGATCCCCGTCTCGGACCTGGTGCTCCTTGATCGGGAACGCTGCATCCTGTGTGACCGCTGTGTCCGGGTAGCCGACCAGATCGCAGGGGATCCACTGATCACGTTCAACCAACGGGGCAACCACACCCAGATCCTCACCTTCCCCAACGAACCCTTCTCGTCATACTTCTCGGGGAACACCGTTCAGGTCTGTCCCGTGGGAGCCCTCACGTCGACCGACTACCGCTTCCGCGCCCGCCCATACGATCTTGAGATCACCCCGACCGTCTCGCTTCGGGACACCGTTCACTCCAACGCCGAGATCCACGCCAGCCGTGGCAAGGTGCTCCGGGTCTACGGCGCGATGAACGACCACGTCAATGACGGCTGGTTGTCGGACCGGGACCGGTTCTCGTTTGGTGCCATGAACTCACCAAGGCGGGTCACCACACCGTTGCAGCGGACGGCGACCGGGTTGGAGGAGATGACCTGGGCGGACGCGATCAAGACCGTCGCAACCAGGCTCGGGGCGGTGAAGGGGACCGAGGTCGGAGCCATCGGTGGCGCCAACAGCACCAATGAGGAGGCGTACGCCCTGTCAAAGTTCATGCGAACCGTCGTTGGGTCCCCCCATCTGGACGCCCAACTTGGTGACGGGTTCGCCGCCCAGCTCGCGGTGGCGGTGACCCCGCGCGCAACGATCGACGATCTCGAAACGGCGACGACGATCCTCCTGTGGGGTCCGGATCTCAAGGAGCGTCTCCCCGTTCTGTACCTGCGGGTGCGCAAGGCCGTGCGCAACGGCACCAAGCTGGTCGTCGTTGCGCCAGCGCCCACCGGACTTGATTCGATCGCGACCCACGTGGTTCGCTACCGGGCAGGTTCGGGTCAGGACGTGATCCGCAAGCTGACGAGCGCTGACAAGAGCATGACCGACGTCCTTGAGACGCTCGCCTTGGGTCCGGTGGTGACGTTGTTCGGAAGAACCTCGATCGCAGAGGATCCACGGCTTGCGGAATCGATTGCGGCGTACGGCAGAACACTCAGCGACGCCAAACTGATGCCGCTGCTCCAACGTGGCAACGTGTTCGGCGCCCTTGACATGGGCCTTGCGCCGGATCTCCTTCCCGGACGAGTCGCGGTGTCTGACACCGGTGCTCGTTCGGCCATCGAGCAGGCGTGGGGGCCACTGCCAGAGGTCGAGGGACGCGACACCGCGGCGATGCTGTCTGGTGCGGTCTCGGGTGAGATCAAGGCACTCATCCTTGTTGGCGCGGACCCGGTCCGTGACACCCCGGATCCCAAGGCGGCGCAGGCAGGCCTCGAAGCCACGGAGTTCGTTGTTGCCATCGACGCGTTCGTCACTGACTCAACCCGTCACGCCGACATCATTCTTCCTGCAGCGTTGTGGGGTGAGCTCGAAGGCACCGTGACGAACCTCGAGGGGAGGGTTCAGACCCTCAGTGCAGCGGTCCATCCCAGGGGACAGGCCCGGTCAACCACCGCGATGCTCAACGACATCGCCAACGCCATGGGGGCATCACTGACCTCCTTCGACGTGTCGGTGGTGTCCAAAGAGATCGCATCGGTCGCTCCTGCGTACGAGGGGATCGACCGCGACAGCATTGTGTTCACCTCGGCGGGATCAGGTATCGTCATCCCGACCTCGGAAGCAAAGATCATCATCGGGATAGCACCACGGTACGGAAGCATGGCGTTTGATGCGGTGTCGACAACAGCGTCGGGCTCCGATGTCATCGTCCCTGTTGAAGGCACCCAACCACTCAGCTACCTCCCCACGGATCAGGCGGTCCCGATGATCACCGATCGGTACACGCTGCACTTCGCCGCCGCCATGTATGACGATGGGGTCATCACCA
>CAZULI010000056.1:0-6078 GCA_964621095.1 uncultured Acidimicrobiaceae bacterium
GACGAACGAGAGTTTCACCGTGGCCTGGTACGCCACGACGTGTCCGTCGCGTACTTGGGCCGTTTGGCGGATCACCTCGACACTCGTGATCCCGTTGATGCTCTCGGACGCCTTGGCGACCGCCCGGTTGACCGCATCATCAAAGCCTGAGCGTGAAACACCCATGACTTCAATGATCTTGTGCGCTCCCGTTTCAATGTCCATGCCGGGAGCTTACCTCTTGCCGCTCCACGGGGCTTTCCACTTGCCGTGAGCACCACCCTCTAAGCTCCTGACGTGAAACGTGACGTCTCTTTCGCCCCAAGACGAACGACGGTTGCCCCGGTGCTTGGAGGGGCGCTGGCGCTGATCTTTCCCACGGTGATCGGCGTGCTCGCCCTCTCGGTTGGGTTCCGCAAGGGGGGCGACATGACCGATTTTGCGAGTTCCCTCGTTGCGACCCTCCTCTTTCTCATCGTGGCGCCGACTGCCTGGGTGCTCTCCTTCCCGTTCATCGACGTCACACGGTTCACGGTGATCCTGTTTGGGGTGTTGACCAGCGCCCCCCTGTGGTGGTTGGTCGGTGTGGCGATCGCACGTGGAGCGGACACATGGGTCGTCTGGATCCGGAGATACATCATCGTCTCGGTCATCTGGATGGTCACCAACATCGTGGTGATCGCCCTCATCGCGTCCTTGGTGGGGTAGAGAATCGCGGGCAGCGACGCCCTGCCTGCCGGCCCCGTCGCTCAGAACAGCCGCAACCTGAACAGCTCGTCGTGGGTTCGGATGGCGTACCGGTCGGTCATCCCGGCAACGAAGTCGATGACCTGGGTCAGATCGTCCGCCTCGGGGTGTTGGTACGTGTCGGGAAGCTCATCGAGATGCTCGAGGTAGTAATGCACGAGCGAGCGGACAATCTCCTTCGCCCTGCGCTGCTGATCCTGAACCTCGGAGCGTGCATAGACCCGCTCGAACATGAACGCTCGAAGCTCCTGCATCGCCTCGAGCTTTGCCGGCTCCATCACGATCTGGGACTGACGGTACGACTCGTCGATGACGGCTTGGGTCATCGACGAGATCCACTCGTGGCCCGGCTCCCCGAAGGCTCGCACCACGTTGTTCGGGAACGCAGACGGGTTGAGGATGCCTGCCCGCATTGCGTCAAGGGCGTCGTGGGCCAGGTACGCGATGCGATCAGCAAACTTCACGATCTCCCCCTCATGGGTGGTTGCCCGCTCGGCAACCTTCCACGGATGGGTCCGAATCCCTGACAACACTTCGGGGGTGAGATTCAACGGTTCAAGGATTTCGAAGATCCGTACGGACTGCTCCGAGTGGTGCCACTCCCCATCGACGAACTCGGAGAGGGCGTCCTCGCCGGTGTGACCAAACGGTGAGTGGCCCACATCGTGTCCAAGACACACGGCCTCGGTGAGAGAAACGTTGAGCGACAACGCACGAGCAATCGCCCTGCCGACCTGGGTCACCTGGAGGGTGTGCGTCATACGGGTGACGTAATGATCCCCCTCGGGGTTCATGAACACCTGGGTCTTGTGTTTGAGCCTCCGGAACGCCTTTGAGTGGATGATCCGATCCTGATCGAGCTCAAACGAGGTCCGCCACCGATCCTCCTCCTCCGGCCGGGCTCGTGAGGACGCCTCCTTGGACCGGGTGGCGCCTGGTGCGAGAAACTGGAGTTCCTCGTCCTCTGCAACCTCTCGTGTACGCAACCGGAACTGGCTCATGATCTCGTTACTCGATGATCTGGCCGTCGAAGATGTCCGCAACAACGGCGACGGGGTCCACGGCATCGGCATCATCCGCATCGAGGAGATCGTCCTTGTCGGGCACCCGCTCCAGTTCCTCCTCCACCACAGGGGCGGGTGCTGCCGCGGAACGAAACGCCACCGTCAGCTGCGATCCGAGTCGCTGCTCGGTTGCCTGGGCGATGGCGTCCGCAATTCCACTGTCCGCCTTGAGTTGTTCGAGATGGAAATGCATGTGGGAGGCAACCTCGAACACAACGGTTGATCCCTGCAAATCACGTGGCGACGCCTCACGCAACAGTGCTTGGCGTCTGGGCCCGACCGTTGCACGAATCTCTGCCATGATCGCAGGCCATGCTTGGAGAAACGTGGCAAGCGTGATGTCTCCCGCCTCGCTGCTGACAGGCTCCTGGCGGTCCGTCTGTGGCGGCGGGGATGCGGCTTGTGGACGCTCCTCCGCCCCCGTATCCCCCTTGTCCCCGGTCCCCTCTGAGGCGGCGACCGGAGGCACCCGCTCTGGGGTTGGTGGCGTGTGATCGGCGACGGGGAGACCTCTCCCGGAGAGCTCCCTTTCGAGTCGCGCCACCCGCGCGTGGACACCTTCCACCGACTCGACGGTCTCAGGGCGGGTCAACCGGATGAGGGAGATCTCCACCACCAGACGCTCCTCCCTCCCGTCACGGAGCTGGAGAAGGGCGGTCGAGAGCTCGTCGATGGTTCGGAGAACCTCGACACTGGAGATGACGGCCGCCTGTTGTCTCCATTCAGCAATCGCCTCCGTGGATGCATCGATGACCTCGTCGATGTTGGAGGCGTACTGGGCGAGGAAGATGCCACGGAAATGGGCGATGGCGTCCGAGACGAACCTGCGCAGATCAGCCCCCTCGGAGGTAAGGCGTGCGATGAGTGCAAGTGCCCCCGCAGCATCACCCGCGGAGATCACCTTGACCAGCTCTGCGAACACCTCCCGATCCGCCAACCCCAACGCAGCCGAGACCCCACGCGAAGAGACCGTCCCTGCGCCGAGTGCCGCCACCTGCTCAAGAAGACTCATCGCGTCGCGGACGGATCCCCCCGCATGGGAGGTGACCGCCTCAAGGGCGGCGCGGTCCGTGGTGAACCCCTCTTTCTGTGAGATCTCTGCGAGGTACTCGATGAGGGTCTCGGTCGCGACGGGGTGAAAGTCGAACCGTTGGGCGCGGGATCGGATCGTGTCAAGTAGCTTGTACGGCTCGGTGGTTGCCAGCACGAAGATCACATGTGCAGGAGGCTCCTCAAGGATCTTGAGGAGAGCGTTCCCGGCAGCACGGGTCAGCATGTGCGCCTCATCAAGGATGTACACCCGGTGCGATCCAGCGGTTGCGGCAACCGTGCCGGCGTTGATGCGGATCTCCCGGATGTCCTCAACCTTGTTGTGGGACGCCGCGTCAAGTTCGATCACGTCGAGGGAGGAACCCTCCGTGATGTCGATGCATGACGGACACACATTGTCGGGCTCACCATCAGGCCCGCGGTTGGCACAGTTCAACGACTTTGCCAGTAGGCGGGCGGTGGTTGTCTTGCCGGTTCCCCTTGGTCCGGCCAGCAGGTATGCGTGGGCAACCTTGTTCTCGACAACCTGCGTCGCAAGGGTCCTGGTGACGTGGTCCTGGCCGATGACCTCGTTGAATCGTTGCGGCCGATACTTGCGATAGAGCGCCTGATACTGCATCTCGTCAACAGTAGACCGCTGCTGTGCCACAAACGACACCGAGAGCGAATCGGGTTCGCCGGTGTTGATGCGCCCGTGGAGGGTGATGCCTCGCTACCCTGACGCCATGTCGCGAATGCCAAAAGATATGCAACAACTCATGCAGCAGGCCCAGAAGATGCAGGCCCAGATGGTGGCTGCCCAGGAAGCCCTCGCTGCCAAGGTCTATGAAGGAACCGCCGGGGGTGGAGTGGTCAAGGCCACCATGAAAGGCACCGGTGAACTGCTCTCGGTGGATCTCGATCCCGATGTCCTCGACCCCGACGATCCGGAGATGGTGGGCGATCTCGTCGTCGCCGCCGTGAACCAGGCCCACGCAGCGATGCAGGATGACGCGGCAGCCTCGATGGGTGGCGTCACCGGCGGACTCAACCTCGGTGGCATGCTGGGCTGATGTTTGAGCCACCGATCCAACGCCTGATCGATGAACTCGCACGGCTACCGGGTGTCGGTCTCAAGAGCGCCCAGCGGATCGCGTTCCATCTCCTCAACACCGAGGAGGCGGATGCACAGCGTCTCGCCAGCGCGATCAGCGAGATGCGGTCGTCGGTCCGCCTGTGCAGGCGGTGTTACAACGTCACCGCAAACGAGGAGTGCTCCATCTGTGTGGACACCCGGCGCGACCCGACCGTCGTCTGTGTTGTCGAACGGGCCCAGGACATCCCGGTCCTTGAACGGACGCAGTCGTTCCGGGGCCGATACCACGTCCTTGGTGGTGCGGTGAACCCGATCGCCGGCATCCATGAGGAGCATCTCCGGATCAAGGAGTTGGTCGCCAGGGTCGAGCTGGAAGGCATCACAGAAGTGATCGCCGCGACCAACCCGACCCTTGAAGGCGACACGACCGCCATGATGATCTCACGACGGCTCAAACCCCTCGGGGTCACCGTCACCCGTCTTGCAAGCGGTCTCCCCGTCGGCGGCGACCTTGACTACGCCGATGAGGTCACCCTTGGACGAGCCCTCGCCGGGCGCCAGGAACTCTGAAGCTCGCGTCCCCCGAACGCAGACCCATCAGATCGATTCCCGCGGTGAGGCGCTACGCCTTGATCTCGCCCGTGACCCACTCGACGCGATGGTCGGCCTTGATGAACCGAATCGTGCCGGACCGGGACCGCATGATGACCGAGTGGGTGGTCGTGTGCATACCGCCGAACTGGACACCGTTGAGCATCGACCCGGTGGTGACCCCCGTCGCTGCAAAGAACGTGTCGTCGGAGTTGACGAGATCACGGGTAGTCAGGACCTGATTGAGATCCAACCCGTGCTCTGCGGCGTACCGGCGCTCGGAGTCATCCCTTGGCCAGAGTTTGCACTGGATCTCCCCTCGCATCGCAGCCATGGCGCACGCCGAGGTGACCGCTTCGGGTGATCCGCCGATCCCCATGAGGATGTCGATCCCCGTGTCATCGAGTGCAGCAGAGATGGATCCCTGAATGTCTCCATCGCCGATGAGCGAGATGCGAGCACCCGCAGCCCTGATCTCGTTGATGTACGACTGGTTCCTTGGCCGGTCGAGGACGACGACCGTGACATCGGAGACCTGTTTCTGGTGTGCCTTGGCAACAGCCTCGAGGTTGTACTTCACCGGGGCGTTGATGTCCACGGTCCCCGCGGCTGCCTCCCCGACCGCCAACTTGTCCATGTAGACGAGGTTGCCGGGTGCGTACATGGATCCACGCTCAGCAAGCGCGATGACCGCCAGCGCACCGCCACGACCCTCCGCTGTGAGACGGGTGCCATCGACGGGATCAACGGCGACGTCGACCTTCGGGAGCGCTCCGTTGCCCACGATCTCCCCGTTGTAGAGCATCGGGGCTTCATCCTTCTCCCCCTCCCCGATGACAACGACGCCATCGAGACTGACGCCCGACAGGACCTGGCGCATGGCATCAACCGCTGCCTGGTCCACGACCTCTTTGTCCCCCCGCCCCTGGACACGTGCCGCTGAAATCGCCGCGGCCTCGGTCACCCGAACGAGTTCGAGAGCAAGGTTTCTGTCAGGGAGATAGCTTGCAACCTCCACCTTCACACCATCCTTATGATCATTGCGTCACCCTGGCCGCCACCGCCACACAGCGCTGCAGCCCCAAGGGTTCCACCTGTTGTTGTGAGTCCGTTGATCAGCGTGACCATGAGTCGGGCCCCCGTCGCCCCAAGCGGATGTCCAAGGGCGACCGCACCTCCATGGACGTTGACACGGTCGTGGTCGAGTCCGAGCATGGCGGTTGCATGCAACGCCACGGATGCAAACGCTTCGTTGATCTCGAACAGATCGATGTCTTCGAGACGAACATCGGTTCGCGTGAGCGCCTTTCTGATTGCCTGTGCTGGTTGTTCGTGGAGGGTGGCATCAGGGCCAGCCACCTGGCCGTATGCGACGATCTCGGCAAGGATGGGAAGACCCGCTTCCTCGGCAGCGGCGCGATCGGCGACAACGACCGCTGCGGCACCGTCAGAGATCTGTGATGCATTCCCCGCGGTGATGGTGCCATCGGGATGAAACGCAGGGCGGAGACTTGCGAGGGAGTCCATCGTGGTCTCCCTACGGATACCGTCATCCTCGGCGATGACGATGTC
>CAZULI010000056.1:6088-9136 GCA_964621095.1 uncultured Acidimicrobiaceae bacterium
TGCGAAGTCGTGTTCCAGCCGTGCGTGACAGAAGACGATGTCCTCACCGCGACGTTGGACAACGGTGACCGGGACGATCTCACGCGCAAACACACCGTTGTCGGCCGCTGCTGCTGCCCGGGTATGGGACGCCTCGGACCATGCGTCCTGTTCGACCCGACCGATCCCCAGTGCTTCGTTCTTCGTGTCGGAGGAATCCCCCATGAGAACCTTGTCAAACCCACAGAACAGACCATCACGCAACAGGGAGTCAACCATGGTGACGTCCCCCAGCTTGAAACCTGCCCGAGATCCCGGGAGGAGGTGCGGTGCGTTCGTCATCGACTCCATCCCACCGGCCACGACAACCCTGGATTCGCCGAGTCGGATGTGGTTTGCGGCTTCCTGGATCGCCGTCAGACCCGACAGGCACACCTTGTTGATCGTGGTTGCGGGGACGGTCATGGGAACGCCACCTCTGACGGCGGCTTGTCGTGAGGTGATCTGGCCCTGGCCAGCTTGGAGGACGTGTCCGAAGATGACCTCGTCGATCTGGGACCCATCAAGTCCTGCGCGGGCAAGGGCGCCAGCAATGGCAACGCCGCCAAGGTCCATCGCGGTGAGCGATGCGAGGGCGCCGTTGAATCGACCGATGGGGGTGCGTGCGATGGAGCAGATAACCGGATTCATGCCGCCAAGCGTAGTTCCTCCCCAACCCTGGTTGGCTGTCGGCCCACGTACCCCAGACGAGTGACCAAGCTGGTACGATCGATCCCACAGACCGATGACCGAGACCAACGACTCCCATGCGCGCACGGCGAGGTTCAGCAGCCGTCGGGTCGTCTGGGCTGGTCGAAACCAGGCACGAGATCTGGCCGAGATCCTCACCGATGGTGCCGCCACCAGGGCTGGATCAAGCATCGTTGCGTCATGCGTCGATGCGAGGGCGAGCCTGTTGGTCATGTCGAGCCGTACGTCCCTCAACCTTTGCAGCACGGCAGTTCCCCATGACTTCGATCCCGCAAACACCCGATCCATCGTCGCTGCCGTCGGCGGCGGCCCCCACTCACTGCTTGCAGCAACCCTCGCTGACTGGCTCTCAGAAGCAACGGGGATTGAGGCGTCCGCCATCTTCGGCCACAGTGACCCGAAGGAGCTCGCCGAAGCACCCCGTGTGCTCGAACAGATCAGCAGTCAGCTCCCCAACCTGGAGACCCGCATCGTCCAGGCGTCCGGTCCCGCAGCGATGGTGGAGAATCTCCCAGCCGGAACGCTCCTCGTTGTTGGGGCGTCGGGTGGGTCCTGGTTCCAACGACGCTTCTACGGTCCGGGTGCCCGCATCCAAGCCAAGGCGTCAGGGGGCACGATCGTCGTCGAACACCAACCGAGACGTGTGTTCCAGGTGATGCAGCCACCCGTGGCGTTCGGGTCACGCATGCTGGTCGCCGACGCGCTCGTCTTGTCGGAAGGAACCAGCATCATTGTGGCCGACCGTGGAAAGTTGCTCGGAACGGTTGCCGTCACAGCGCTCGGCGAAGCCGACCCCAACGCTGCCATCAGTGAGATCATGGAGCAAGGTCTTCACTTCGACCTGACCGACACCATCACCGACGCGGTCGAGCTTGCCAGTCGGACACCAAACGATCTGATTCCGGTTGTGGATGCGGAGTCGTTCGTAGTTGGCAGGGTCTCCCTTGAGGATCTCAGGAGCAAACCCTCCTGGTGACCATCCCGGGGATGTGGGCGTTCCCCACTCCCAACACCGGGCAACGGTCAGGTGGCCCCGTTGTGGTCGGTCACTTCGCCGTTGGCCCCGTTCGGCGTACGGTCATACTCGACAGACGACACTGGCGCCTGCCAGTCGGGTTGGCGTCCCGCCTGAACCCAGAGCGTGGGTTTGATCGGTCTGGGTCGGACCGCAAGGGCCTCCCGATCCGCCTTGTCGATGGCCTCGACCACGGCGGCGATTGCCGCGGCCAAATGAGGTCCGGCACCACCCGTGATCTCGATCCCGTCAACCATCCGTCACCTCGACGAGCTCGAACAACGTGCCAGCAAGGGCACTGGGGTGCACAAACGCGATCCGATGGTCTCCACCACCAAGACGTGGTGTGTCATCAACGAGCCTGATGTCGAGTCTCTTCATGTGATCGAGTGCCGCCTCGAGGTTGGTCACGGCGAACGCTATGTGGTGCATCCCCTCCCCGTTTCGACTGAGGAAACGTCCAACGGGTGACATCTCATCGAGCGGTGCCAGCAGCTGGAGGTGTGATCCTCCGACGGCGATCATGGCTTCCTCGACCCCTTGTTCAGCAACCGTCTCGCGTGAGAGGATCTCAAACCCGTACTGGGCACGGAACGACTCGATGGCAGCGTCAAGATCGAACACGGCGATGGCGACGTGGTGGATGTTGTAGGGGAGCACCCGTGAAGCGTACCGAATGAAGACGGTGTCATGCTTGCGCCGCCTCTGCTACCTCACCCCTGGGTCCTGATGAACTCCGTGGTGGGCCGGGCGATCTCCTGTTTCAACTCCGGTTCGGCGAGTTTCACATGGAAACAGAACCGGGCCCCGACCGGGAACCGCTCCTCGTACCACAGGTCACCGCCCATGGCACGGGCAAGGCGGCGGGCGATGGGGAGTCCGAGGCCAACCCCTTGTTCGAGGCGTCCGTCCCCCGTTGAGAGCTGCTCGAAATGTTCGAAGATCCGTTCCCGGTCCTCGGGCCGAACTCCCTTGCCGTTGTCCGACACCGAGAGTTTGAAGATCTTTGGTCCCGCAAGTTCACCTTCGATCAGCACCTGGTCACCGCCGTACTTCTTGGCGTTCTCCAACAGGTTGCGCAGAATTTGCCTGAGACGGGTCTGGTCGGCAAGAGCGATCACGTTGGCAGGAATGGTGATGGAGTAGTCGGCTGGGTTGGGGAAAATCATCGACGCAACCGCACGGGTCTCGGTCGCGAGGTCGAGTGGGACAGGATCGAGCCTGAGCTGCCCTGCCTCAAGGCGCGGGATCACCAGGATGTCCTCCACCAGGTTTGCGAGATGATTCGTCTCCTGGCCCATGAT